>CACZPB010000085.1 GCA_902782905.1 uncultured bacterium | reverse complement strand
GTTGGCTTAACGTAGACGGCGAAGTTTATTCCTATAACGTTTCTAACCTTCAATTTGCACTTTCAGGCAGAGGCGCTGTATCCAGAAGCCAAAACGAAGGTATATTCAACAGATTTATCAGATATTTGTTCTAATTATAAGGATGATAATAACTATGGATAAAAAAGAATTTTTTCAACAACTTATAGAAATACTCGATGAAGAAATAAAAGCTTATACAGAACTCAAAGAGTTATTTGCAGAAAAAAGAGAAATCTTAAAAAAAGCTAAGCCGGATGACTTAGGAGTACTTGACAATAAGATAATCGTACTAAATAATGGTATTGTTAAACTAAACAAATCAAGACAAGATCTCTCTGAAAAAGTACTCGGCAAAAACGCTAATATGTCCGAATTCATTGAATTCGCGACAGAGAATGCGCCTGAATATGTTGAATACCTTAAAGAGCGGCATGTAAAGATTTGTAACATTATTCCTCAAATAACGTTATTAAATAACCAAAATGTGGAACTACTAAAACATGGCATTATAATTTCTAACAAGATGTTGGAAACAATTATAAATGCTTTTGCTCCTCAAGGAAGTTATTATAACGGAGCAGGAAAAACAGATACACATGACGTAGACATGTGGACAATAAACGAAGAAATCTAATGAGGTGACAAAATGAACTTACTTTCATCATTGAACATCAGTGCAGGCGCTCTTTCAGTAAATGAAAAAGCAATCAGTGTTGTATCGCACAATGTTTCAAATATGAATACGGAAGGTTATCATAAACAGAGAGTTAATCTCGAAGCAAGAAATATTGCCGGTCAGATTGGCGACAATCCGAATAACCAAGTTCGTGCAAACGGTGGTGTAAAAATTGCCAACGTAATGCGCTATAACGATGATTACCTCAACAATTACTATAGACAACAACTTTCAGAGAAAAACAGATTAGAACAGCAACTGGGAAACTTGGATGACTTGGCAGCTGTTTTTGATGATTTGGAAGGTCAGGGTATTGATGGCGCTTTAGGTGATTTCTATGAGGCTTTAAATAACTTGCAGCAATATCCTGCAAGCTCTACTGCTCGTGCTAACTTCATTGAAAGAGCTAAAACTCTTACTTCAACACTGAATGCTAAAAGTACACAGTTAGGTAAAATGACCGGTGAAGCATTGGGTGACGGTAAAACAGAAGAATCACTTAAAAATTCCAGAGTATATGCTCAGTATAAAGATTTCAACAGTACATTGGAAGAACTTGCAGCTGTTAACAAAGCGCTCCAAACAACCCAGACAGGAACACTTACTGCGAACAACCTTCTCGATAAAAGAGATTTGATATTACACGATATGTCACAGTATGTTGATTTGAATGTTGAAGAACACGCAAACGGTACGGTAGATGTGTCTGTTGGCGGTACAGCTCTTGTAAAATCCACAAAAGTTGTCGGTCAGCTTGATATAGAAACAGCAGCCGCTTACAAACAAAGAACAGGGTTGGAATCTAAAGAAGCTGCTGTTATAAGCATTGTTAATATTGCTGATGATGGATCAAAATCTTATATAAAAGATAATGCCAATGATGACATTCAAGGCGGTTCAATCGGCGGGCTCTTGCACTTCGGAACAGACAATAAAGATGGGCAGGTAACAGCAGGCTCTGTACAAACAAGTTTGAATAAACTTGCTCAAACAGTTGCTAAAATATTTAATGACCTGAACACAGCCTATGATTCAACAAACGGATACGCATATAAAATTAATGCATCAAAAACAGATGAATTGGAAGCAACGACTTCTGATAATTATATGTTCTCTGCAAAAATTGTTAACGCAGACGGAACAGTTACAGAATCTCATGATGCAAATGATATTACGGCTGGAAATATTCAAGTCAGCAGCAATCTTTTGAAAACTGATGGCATTTGGAATATTGCGTGTGCTCACTTTGATACAAATACAGACGTTGATATTCACGCGGTAGGTAATGCCCAAAACGCAATTAAGATGATGGGAACAAGAACTGATAAGCAAGCTGATTTGCAAAATATGTCGATTGAGGATTTCTATGGTTCTATGCTCGGAGGCATTGCATCAGCAGGTGACAGCACAAGAACTTTGTATGAAACTCAAGCAGACGTAGTTGACTCAATTGAAAATCAATTGGATTCAGCTTATGGCGTTGATCTGAACGAAGAATTGGTTGATCTAGTTAAATACCAAACAGCTTATGCAGCTGCAGCACAAGTATTCAATGTAGTTAACTCTTGTCTTGATACGTTAATGAGTTTAGGAAGGTAGGCAGTTATGTATTCTGATAGAATTTCAACAGGCGCAAGATATAACTTGCTAACAGCTGATATAAAAAAGAATGAAGCTAATTTTAATAAAATTACGCAACAGCTTGCCTCGGGTAAAAAAGTTACAAGCATTACTGATGACCCTATTGCAGCGGTTAATATCATTAATACAAACCGCCAACTTGGTCAAATTGAAACCTTTAATCAAAATGTTAAAATGGGCATGAATGAGCTTGATACCTTGGACGATTTGTTTGATCTTGCATCAGGTTATCTTTCTGATGCTTGGGATAAGGCAACACAAGCAAATAACGGAACTTACGGAGTTCCTTCTCTAAAGGCTCTTAAAACAGAGATTGATGAGATTGCAAAAACAATGGTTGACCTTGCAAACACAGAGTTTAATGACAATTTTATTTTTGGTGGTGCAAATACAAAGCTTACACCTTACGAAATAGACGAAACAACAGGCGCAATCACGTACAATGGTACTCCTGAAACAGACCCGAATTATGTCAGACAAATAGAGGTTGCTGACGGTGTTTTTGAAACAATTAATACAACAGGTGACAAAGTTTTCGGATACTACAAAGATGAAAATGACTATTCAGGAGTAATGGGTGCCTTAAAAGTTCTGTCTAACTCTATTCAAGACGTCATTGATGCTAAAGAAGCCGGTGATAAGACTGCTGAAGAAGCAGGTTACAGCAAGATGAATTCAACACTTGACATGTTCAAAAATTCACTGACTGATATTACAACAGAACAAACTAAATTTGGCGGTGTTTATAACAGATTAGAGATGACACAAAGCACGCTTGATACAAACAATCAAAATTTAACATCATACCTTTCTGAAATCCAAGAAGTTGACCTTACAAAAGCTGTTTCAGATTGGTATCAGGCTCAATATGCTTATCAAGCAAGCCTTCAGGTGGCAGCATCTTCAATGAACATGAGCTTGTTAAACTATTTAAGATAGAATAAAACTACAATTTTAATATACTTACCATTTCAAGGGCATCATCGGTGTCCTTTTTATTTTGGGGTAAATATAGGGTAAAAATAAATAGATAATACACAACAAAAAGGGCGGAACTTTTATGAAAGTTCCGCCTCTTTTACTATAAATTAATTTAACTATTCTACTGCTTTGAATACCAAGGTAGCGTTATGACCGCCAAATCCGAATGAATTTGACAGTGCTGCTCTAACCTTATGTTCACGAGCCTTATGAGGTACGTAATCTAAGTTTGCAACGTGTTCATCTTGGTTATCAAGGTTAATAGTCGGCGGAACAATTCCGTCTGTAATAGTCTTGACGCAAACGATAGCTTCAACAGCACCTGTTGCACCAAGCATGTGACCATGCATGCTCTTTGTTGAACTTACCAATAGATTTGGGTTCTGTTCTTTGTCGCCAAAGATTTGAGCAATAGCTTGAGATTCTGCTATGTCGCCTAATCCTGTACTTGTACCATGAGGATTGATATAATCAATATCTTCCGGTTTCAGACCTGCATCGTTTAGTGCAAATTCCATTGATTTTAATGCACCTTTGCCTTCAGGATCAGGAGCAACGATATCATGAGCATCTGCGGATTGACCGTAACCTACGATTTCTGCATAGATTTTAGCTCCGCGAGCTTTAGCGTGTTCATATTCTTCAAGAACAAGAACTGCTGCGCCTTCACCTATTACAAAACCGTCTCTGTCTTTGTCATAAGGTCTTGATGCCTTTTCCGGTGCATCGTTTCTTTTTGATAAAGCACGGCATGCCGTAAATGCACCGACGCCAAGTGTTGTAATAGTAGCTTCGCAACCTCCGGCTACAACAACATCAGCATCACCCCATTGTATGCTTCTAAATGCATCACCGATTGAATGAGTACCTGTTGCACAAGCTGATGCTACGCACTTGTTTAAGCCTTTGTATCCGTGTTTGATAGAGACTCTGCCTGATGCAATATCTACAATAAGCATTGGAACTGTAAACGGAGAACCTTTGGTAGGACCATAGTTCATCATTTTTAAATGG
>CACZPB010000084.1 GCA_902782905.1 uncultured bacterium | reverse complement strand
CAATCGGAGCTAAAGACCACGGAGCAATTGATAGAGAAAGAGGTTTGAGTGGCGGTGTTAGCTTAGCATATCAGCCACAAGTTCCACAAATGTTCGGTGATAATAGCAATGTACATCTAACTGAAAAACAGAAAAATGTAAGTTTGTTTACTTAGAAATTATATTTTACAGAACAAAGCGGCTTGGGATTTTATCCCAAGCCGCTTTTTATTTATTTAATTTATCTCAAAAGCATATTTCTGACCAAGTTCTCAAAAAACATTCTTCTTGGTGAAGATTTGAGCGGTTTATCGGCATTTTTGCCCATTATTTCTCTCAAGTTCTCCCTGTATAAATCTTCTGCCAGAGCTTCTGCGCGTTCATTACGTTCTTCGTCATTTGACTTTATCGCTTGCAATTCTCCGTTATCTAAGAACTTTGCGCCACAGGTATTACAAACATCTATCTGAATGCCTGCCTTACCTGAGCCTTGTTTTACCATCGGAACTTTGCATATTGGGCAAATTCTAACTTCATCCTTATTTACGAACTCAAATTTTTTATTTTTGATTGCCTCAAGAATTGTATCAATATTGCTGTCATGTCTATCGAATTTTTTTAGTTCTCTATTATCCAAAAAAATTCCGCCGCATCCATCAAGGCAAATATCTACGTTTATGTTTTCTTCAGGAATATAAATTTTTGTCATAACTTTGTCACAAGCAGGACAATTAATTACATCTCCTGTATCAGCCATATAACTCTCCTATTATATCCATAACCCTCTCTCACAAGGGGCGAGGGATTCAAGTTTATCCTAACATTAAGTCGCCGTGTTTTTTAATATGTTCAATAAGACCACCGTCTTCAAGAAGTTTAATCATTACATCAGGAAGTGGTTCTATTGCAGTAATTGTACCTTTTGTGAGATTTTTTAGCGTACCTTCTTTTATATCCAAATCCAATTCATCGCCGGCATCAATACCGTCTGTATCACATTCAATAGCTAAAAGGCCGATATTAATAGCATTTCTGTAAAAAATTCTTGCAAAAGATTTTGCTATAACTGCACCAACACCTGCAATCTTTATAATTTGCGGAGCATGCTCTCTTGATGAACCTAGTCCAAAGTTATTTCCTGCTACTACAAAATCACCTTTTGACATGTTTTTTGCAAAATTCTCGTCTGCATCCTCAAGAACATGTTTTGAGAACTCTTGCAAGTCGGAGCGCAGGTGAAACAGTCTCCCAGGTGCTATATGGTCTGTTGAAATATTATCTCCGAATTTGAACGATTTTCCCTTCATTTGATTTCCTTTTTTAGTTAAATTCTTATCTATATTATTAGTTGTTTTGACCATTAAGGCGGCCTAAAAGCTCATAAATCTAATCTGTAATATTTACCCAAGAGCCGTCCCAATATTCTTTTCTTCTTGGTTGTCGGCATTAAACGTGCCTACGGTTTTTGCTTTCAGTGCTGTTTGCACTTTCATCAAAATACCTTCGCACTTTGCCGACGATCCGCTTTTGGTTACTTTTTCCCTTACAGAAGGAAAAAAGTAACTAATTTCTTAATTGTACCGGCATTACAAGGTACAAATAATCATCCTCAGAACAAGGTACAAATACTGTTGCAGAGAGAGATGAATTAAGTTGGACTTTGATTTCTTCCGCCTCAACTATTTTTAAGAATTCAAGAATGAATTTGTAATTAAAAGCAATAGCAAGCGGTTCGCCCGTATACTTAATATCAATTTCATCTCTTGAATTACCTGCTTCAGGAGAATCACCTGAAAGTTTCAGTGTATTGTCTGCAAACTCAAACTTAACAATACTATTTTTTTCGTTAACCATTACTGCAACTCTCTCAAGAGCTTGGATTAAGTCATTTTTATCCATTACGGCTTCTTTTGGATAAGATTGCGGTATCAATTGGTTATATTTAGGGAATTGACCATGCATAAGGCGTGTAATAACCTTTGTCTTATCAATTGTAATAACTATTTTCTTTTCTTCTTTACAAATTCTAATATTCTCAGCATCAACAAGAGCAGATATTTTAGACAATTCGGAAAGTACTTTTGAAGAAATAAGCATTTCAAAAGGATTTTCTTCATCAGTTGATGCGTTCTTTACAACAGCTCTGACTCTTGCAAGTCTGTTACCGTCAGTGGCTGCCATTTCCATTATGTTCTTGTTAACTTGGCATACAACCCCTGATAAAAGGTTATTTGTTTCATATCCCGCTGCTGCGGAAACAACTTGTCTTATAGCCTTTGTAAAAGGTTGTGCTTCAATTTCCATACAATCATCTTCTGAGATATTTTCTTCAACTTGCGGAAATTCGTTAGCAGAAATACCAATAATATCAAATTTAGAGTTTTTACAGGTGATTGTAACAGCAGAACCGTTAAGTTCAAATGTAATAAGCTCACCGTTAAGTCTTGAAATGATTTCACCAAGCTTTTTGGCAGGAAGGGTGAATTTGCCTTCATCTTCTACTGTCGCATTAATAAGAGTCGTAATAGAAAGGTCAAAATCAGTTGCGCTCAACTTTACTTGATTTTCACCGATAGTTTCAATCAAAATGTTTGCCAAAACAGGCTGCAAACCTTTGACAACAGTGGCTCTTTCTACGATTCTTATCCCGTTTAGTAAATCTTCTTTATTAGCAATAAATTTCATAATAAATCCCCTAAAATCTATCAATACAACGATATTTTATTACAAATCATATAATAATACAAGGAAATTTTGACTTTTTAAAAAAAGGAATTAATAGATAAACAGTGATTCTTAGCCCATTTTACATAAAAGCTTTGTAACGAATTGTAAACATTTTAATTAAAATGCTAAAGTTTTTCAAAAAATTGCCGATATATGAATTGTGAGCGAAAGATAAGTTCAGAGATTTGAATAGGAAAGGATTTAAGGAAAATGCGTATCGAAAATGAAATGTTGTCAAGATTTAATAATTTAGAAAAAACTGATTTAGACACAACATTGTCACAAGAGTTGGACTTCTTCTTTGATAATGTATTAGACACCGTCGTCGATTATTTCAAAGAAGAGGTCGTTGTTTAAAATTTCTCCTCGTGTGCGCATTTAGCGCAAGACTTAAAAAAGTATACATTTTTCTCCAAATATAGAGTTGCAAAAGTTTGTAACTCTTTTTTATTGTATAATGATTTTGTAAGGAGAACCAACTATGGCAATCAAATCTTGGACTGATTATTTTTTGGATATGGCAAAAACTTGCTCGTCTCGCTCGAATTGTTTAAGAGCGCAAGTAGGGGCTGTAATTGTAGGACAAGATAAAAAAATTAAGGCTACAGGTTATAATGGAACACCGTCGGGAGTTGAATCATGCTATGAGAGAGGAGAATGTTACAGAATAAAAAATAACATACCTTCGGGGACTTGTTATGAAACCTGTCGTTCTATTCATGCCGAACAAAATGCCATAATTCAAGCAGGACAAGACAGAAGTATGGGAGCAACAATGTACATTTATGGGCACAACATCATTTGCATCTTATGCAAAAGATTCATTGTTCAAGCAGGAATTGTTGATGTTTATCTAAAAAAAGATGATAATTCTCCAATTGTTCACGTGTCGGTTGCCGATATTAAACGAGAGTTAGAAGAACCACAAGAAGTTTGCGTTCAGTAATTATTTCTATCAATTGTTATTTTACATTCTTCAACAGCGGTAGTGCTTTTATAATTCCTAAATATTTTTGTACCATCTCTTTTGGCATAAACATATCTACACTGCTCAAAAAGGCTGTTTGGAATTTCTGACCCCACGGTGTTGATTCTATAATATTTTTTACTATTTCATTGATTGAATTTTCTACAAAACGTTTTCCTCTCAAAAAATGTAATGCATGAGAGTTTAAGGATGCTTTTGATATGATATCAAATTCTTTCAAGTTACGATTGAGGCAGTGCTCGACTTCAATTTGATCCGCAACGTAGCCAAAATTTTTATATAAATGCGGGTTAAAATTTTCGATAAATTCTACATATACACCATTTGGCAAATCTGATAAACTAACCCGTCCGACAGGTATTTTCCCGTCTTTGACCATATATTTTGTGATTTTACGGTAGCTCGAAACATCAAAAACTGTTTTTTCAATAGTCGGAGTTATATAAGATTGTAAATTTTTAGAGTAAATCATACTATAGTAAAACTCTAAAAAATAAAAATTGCTATTTTTTAAAATTTTATATTTTACAATATATCAAGCGGGTCGACATCTATTGCAAGTCGTATATCTTTTGGCATTGTTATATTGTGCAAAAACTTTGAAACAAAATCGTGCCCTTTTTGTGAAAGCTTATTTTTGATAAGAATTTGAAATCTATAAAAACCGTTTATTTTCTCAATTACGCAAGGTGTTGGGCCTAAAACCTCCAAATACTCTCCAAAGCCGAATTTATCTGTCATTGTATTCAATCTCATTGCAATTTCCATTGCAGATTTTTCTGCTCTAAAATTATTTTCAGAAGAAAGTATTAACCTGATAATTTGACTAAATGGCGGATAATCAAATTCTTGGCGCGATTTGATTTCGGTTTCAAAAAACTTTTCGTAATTTTGCGATTTTGCGGTTTGGAACGCATAGTAGTCGGGATTATACGTTTGGAAAAGGACCTTCCCTTTAAAATCTCCTCTGCCGGCTCTGCCAGCGACCTGAGTTAATAGTTGAAACCCGCGCTCAGATGCTCTGTAATCCGGAACATTAAAGCCTGAATCTGCGCTTAAAACGCCTACAAGTGTAACGTTTGGATTATCTAATCCTTTTGCAATCATTTGAGTTCCGACGAGAATGTCAATCTCGCCCTTTTGAAATTTATTCAAAAGTTCTATGTGAGCATTTTTCTTTGTTAATATGTCGCTGTCTATCCTTTCTACCCTAGCGTCAGGATAAAGCTCTTTTATCAAAAGCTCAATTTTTTGCGTTCCGACTCCGGATGTTGAAAGAGCATCACTCCCGCACTGCGGGCAAAAATCAGGGAATGATACTTCTTTATTACAATAGTGACATTTTAGCTTCTTGATACTGGTGTGCCAAATCATCGGGATTGAACAATCCGGACACTCAATTACGGTGCCGCAAGCTTTGCACTGAGTATAAGTTGAATAACCGCGCCTGTTCATAAGTAAAATTACCTGTTGGCCGCGCTCCAGTGTTTCTGTAATTTCTGTTTGCAAAGGTTTTGAAATAATGCCTTTATATGAGGCTTTTCCGTATTCTTGCATGTTTATAACCTGAGGTTTCGCAAACGGGGAATTGTTAAAACGTTTTCTCATCTCAAACAGGTTATTGTTATTTGTTGCATAGTAATATGTTGAAACATCAGGTGTTGCAGAGCCGAGAATAAGCGGTGCTTGATAGAATTGTGCAAGTCTTCTTGCAACAACTCTTGCGTCATATCTTGGGGCAGGGTTCGTTTGTTTATATGCACCTTCGTGCTCCTCGTCAATTATTATAAGCCCAATGTTTTGAAGCGGTGCAAATACGGCAGAGCGAGCCCCTGCGAGAATTTTTATTTCATTTCTGTAGAGTCTTTGCCAAACATCATATTTTTCCCCGTCAGAAATTGAGCTGTGCCAGATTGCAACGTCTTTTATTCCAAATTTTCTTGCTAAACGCTTTGTGAGTTGTGAAGCAAGAGCAATTTCCGGAGCCAAAAACAGGACATTTTTCCCTGAATCAATTACATCTTTAATGAGTTTAAAATAAACCTCCGTTTTTCCTGATGCCGTAACTCCGTGAAGTAATATTGGATTTGGTGATTTAAATTTTTTCTTTATTCCCTCATAAGCATCGATTTGTTCACCCTGAAGTTCAAATAGAGGCTCTGTATTTACGTTCTCAAAAATAGAAAGCGGATTTCTGTAGATGTATTCTTCTTCTATCTTAACAAACCCCAAAGATGCAAGCTTTTTCATCGTTGCCCTTGTTGTTTTAGCTCTTCCTTCAAATTCTATAAGTGAACACTTTCCGGACTCTTTTAATTGAGCTAAAATCTCTTGCTGACGCTTTGTTAAGCCATCTCCTTCAGTTTTAATTAAGGATACAGCAAGCTCTATTTTAGCATTTTTTTCTATAAGCTTCATAGGAAGCGCCGCATTCAAAACAGTTACAAAATCTGTGCAATAATAATTTGCAACCCACTCTAAAAGCTTTAAATACTTTAGTGAAAAAAGCGGAGTTTCATCTAAAATTCGATTAATCTTTTTTACCCTAAACTCACCGGATATATAATCAGAAAATCCGACAACAAATGCGTTTATAAGTCCCTGTCTGCCAAAAGGTACAAGTACAGCCTGTCCAATTTGGATAATCTCTCTCATTTCCTCTGGAATTGAATAACTAAAAGTTTTTACTCCCAATCCTTTTATATTTACAAGAACTAACGCATACTTCATATCGTTTATTATATCAGAAATTTTACATAAAAAACAAATAGACAAATTTGAAAATACATTGTAAAATATATTTGCAGGGTTAAAAGTAGATAACCGCTACTTACTTCTTGACCACAATCTACAATTGAAAAATGATCAAGAAAGGAGGTAGCTGCTATGATTGAAAAAATAATAATGCTACTGCTAGCAATAGCAATTGTAGCAATAGCATTCAATTTATCTTCATAGCGGGGATATACGGCACCTTAAGCAAGTGCCACCCTGCACTTTTATTATTTACGATTTTCTTAAGTTTGTCAACCGTTATGTATCAATATTTGTTGCGTAAACAGCATTTGCTTCAATGAACTCACGGCGAGGTTCAACCTTGTCGCCCATAAGTACATCAAATAATTGATCGCACATCATTGCGTCTTCCAGATTAACCTTTAAAAGAGTTCTTGTCTCAGGATCCATTGTTGTTTCCCAAAGCTGTTGAGGCATCATTTCACCAAGACCTTTAAATCTTTGGATTTGGAGTCCTTTTTGACCTCTGTCGTCAACAATTTTTTGAAGTTGTTCAAATGATGTAATATCAATTTCGCCGTTTTCGCTTTCCAAGATAAGTTTTTCTTCTTCTTCGATTAAGAAATCACGAATCAGAGGATAAGCGTTTTTGAGTCGCTTAAACTCGTTTGATTTGATTATATTAGCCGTAATCATTTCGTGTTCATTTTCAAAAAGCTCAAGCTGGATTGCATATCTTGCAACTTCAGGGCTGTACTTGAGTTCAACCTTGTAATTTTTAGCTTCTGCTACATTGTAGTTTTCAGCGTGATCTTTCAAGTAGTGAGCAAGGTATTCAACAACTTCTGTCATTCTTTCTTGGTTTTCAAAATCTTCAGGTTTAACATCAGAACGAATAAGTCCTCTCAAAACAACAGAAGGAATTATGTTCAAAATCGGGTTATTGTATGCTTTGTAGAATGTTTGCATGTTTGCCAACAATCCTGCAAGTTCATCTCCTGATTTAATTTTAGATTTTGTTTTATCAGAAAGGCTTAAAGATTTGATACCGCGTTCTTTGAGCATTTTATCAAGTGCGTGTTCGTCATATAAATACTCAGAAGTCTTGCCTTGAGTAACCTTGAATAGAGGAGGCTGCGCGATGTATACATAGCCATTTTCAATAAGCGGTTTTGCATAGCGGAAGAAGAAGGTTAATAACAATGTTCTAATGTGAGCGCCATCTACATCAGCATCGGTCATGATGATGATTTTATGATAACGAAGTTTGTCAAGATTAAATTCTTCTTCATTCTTGCTTATTGTTATACCAAACGCTTGAACCATTGATTGAATTTCGTTATTAGCATAAATTTTATCCAATCTTGCTTTTTCAACGTTCAGGATTTTTCCTCTTAAAGGCAAAATTGCTTGGAACATTCTGTTTCTGCCTTGTTTTGCGGAACCGCCTGCTGAATCTCCCTCAACGATAAAGATTTCGCATTTTTCAGGCTCT
>CACZPB010000083.1 GCA_902782905.1 uncultured bacterium | reverse complement strand
TTATAAAAACAGTATTATAAGATGTTTTCACTAAGGAGTAAAAATGAAAATATCATTATCAACTATCAATTTCTGTGGTGAGCCGAAGAATTATGCTGTAATAGATAAATATCTTTCACGTTCAGCTCAGCCGCAAAAAGAAGATTTATCATGGCTTAAAGAACAAGGCGTAACAGATATCATAAATTTTAGGACGATGTATGCTCCGGATATAGATTTCGATGAAAAAGCTGAAGTGGAAAAACTAGGCATGAAGTATCACAACATTCCTTCGATTACAAGATATCCTAAAGAAGAAAATGTTGATAGATTTCTAAAGCAAGTTGAGACTGTAGGTCAAAACGGCGGGAAAGTTCATATTCATTGTAAGGCAGGCGCTGATAGAACCGGAATGTACTCATATATATACAAATCGCTAAAAGGTCTTGGTGGTACCGGCGTTGGAGCCAGAATAGCTAATCAAATTGAAATGATTAGGATGGGGCATAATATGGAGATATATCCTGATTTATTGCCTTGGACAAATAAATTAGTTAATAAATTACTTGGCAAATTAGGAAAATAATAAATAAAAAAGGATGGTCCATTCAGGCCATCCTTTTTTGTAGTTATAAAATATGTACCTAAGCTTCAGCAGATGCTTCTTCAGCCGGAGCTTCAGCAGCTGCAGCTTCTTCTGCTTTTTTAGCTTCTTCAGCAGCTTTTTTAGCTTCTTCTTCAGCTGCCTTCTTAGCCAATGCTTTCTTTGAAAGTTTAACAGTTTCTTTCTTTTTGTAATTTAGAGAACCGTCAGCATTGCAGTTAGCAATCAAATACTTAACCGTATCAGTAGGTTGAGCGCCTTTAGAAATCCAAGATTCAGCAGATGCTTTATCCAACTTCATTTCTTTTGTTTTAGGATTGTAGTAACCTAATTCTTGGATAGGCTTACCTTCTCTTTTTGTAGTTGAGTTGATTACTATAACTCTGTATGTAGGAGCTTTTTTAGCGCCTAATCTTTTAAGTCTGATTTTTAACATTTCTAATTTCCTTCTTTTTTTATATGGTCTAGTGTTTTTGAGGTTCAGCCGTTACCTCAAACTTGACACGGGATTAAAAGAGGATACCCGCATAAATCTAAATAAACACAAACCAATCAATAAATCAATAGTTTTCTATAAGATTTGTTACTATATATTGAAACTTTTTCTTGAGCCTTCTTCGTGGTATAGGCCACCGCCGCAAACTGTTTCAATAATCTTTAGCACAAACTCTCTTGAAGCATCTGCGCTGTTGAGGAAGAACTCTCTGTTAGACAAATGTCTTATTTTGAATATAGAATTTTGCGTCTTGTCGGCAGGGACAAACAATGATGCAACTTCTTTATCCAAAAGAATTTCCATCATCTCATGTCTGGATTTAACACCTTCCATAAGCTCGTTATAGTTTCCGTTGATTGCCATTATACGTCCAGAAAACATTGGTGTTGAACCTTCTCTAAATAATGCTTGAGGTTCGTAGTTACACCTTGTTGTAAGGCTTATCGTGTGCCAGAGTATATTAATGACGACTACGCTTTTATCCTTGTCGTGTTCAACATAAATATTCTCTGTTGTAATCCCTCTTGAGGCGAATGATTGCTTTAATGAATCGGCAATTGCTTTCAAGTTATCAATCATTTCGGCAAAAATTTCGGTAGTATTGAGTGTTGCGTGTTGATAATCCAAAAATTGTTTATACATGTGCGTAGAAACAAGACCTATACGCTCTTGTATAAGCGAGGATTTTCTGAACGAAGTTTCTGTGTTGTTAAAATTTTCGTAGCCCTGACTCAAATCTAAAGCCTCCTATTATAATTTTACACTCAAACTAATACCAAAGTAAACAAAATATGTAAACTTTTGTAAAAATTTTTCTGAAAAACGTTATTGAATTTAAAAAATGTGGAACTAAAAAAGTATAGCGGAAAAGACGTTTTAGAAAGGAGTATAAGTATGGAAGTTTTGAATTTGGTGTTATTCGGCTGTGTTTTCTATTTGGCATTGATTGGAATTCCTTCAATGTGTGAAAAGCATAGCAAATAAAAAAACAAAAGCGGCGCGGAACATTTAGTTCCGCGCCGCTTTTTTGTTTTTTAGTTCTTACTGCTCACAAGAGCTTTATCAAATAGTTGTTTGTAATAGCTCATTTTAATATTAAGGTTTTCTCCGATATCAAAAAGCATTACGAGCAAGTCTCTGTCAGCTTGACAAGAAATGTTTTGTATCAGCTCTTCAAGGTTTGTAACTATTTTAGAGAAATAATAACTCTGTGCTTCAGCAATATCAACCTTTATTTCTAGCTTAGAGATACAGTCCAGAAGTTCCAGTGTTGCATCAACCTGTTGTAAGTCAGGTGCGTAAGCCAATCTGTTTATGTTTTGTGCAATTTTTTTACTGAATATTTTAGAAGTAGGAGTTTTATCTATTTCAATGCCGATTCTTTTCGCTTCAAAATTTATGTCCGAAGCTTGTTGAATCACATCAGAATCTATAAAACCTTTAGATTCCGTAAATAGTTCATTAAATTGTTTTGTAAGTACATATTGAGCAGATATTTTAAATTCTTCAGGAATTGCAAGCCCGAGTCCCTGCATGTGGTAAATTGAGCCTTTACCCTCGTTATACATTGCTTCGTAGGTGTTTGCAAAAATCTGTAATCTGCCTTTGAGCATAGTTTGAAGAATTTTTCTTCTTTCTTCAATAAATATATCCTTAAGTGTAAAATATTCTTTTCCAAAATAATTGTCTATACTTCTAATAATTTCTGTAAGCGGTGATACCAAGTAAGTTCTTATAAGTTCTTTCTGGATGTCTGCAAAATTATCTGAGTACTCTTTTATTGCACAGTGGAAATCTCCGCCGGAGAATTGAAGCAGTGAGAAAATCATGTTTGATTTTTCCAATGTTACTTTTGATTCAATTTCTATATTTCCGACAATAAGTTTTGAATTGCCTTTCTTAACTTCTTTATATGATTTTTTCCTTATTTTGTAGCAATAAACACTTTCTTCGTCTTCAAAATCAGTATAGAGCGAAGATATTGCCCATAAGCAAACAATTTGTTTCGGGGTGACAATTGAAGGTTTTACGAATTTTTCATAAACATCTTTTCCTGTCCCGAATTCAGGTATGTTGCTTTTTGCTTCGCTTAATATTTCTAAAAACGGAGTCTCTAAATCTTTTTTTATAAATGAACGTGCAAGCTGCATTACTCTGGCTGCATATTTCATGATTTGCACAGTTTCAATTCCTGAAATTTCGGAAAAGAACCAACCGCAAGAGGTATACATCAGCATAGCTTCTCTTTGGATTTCAAGAAGCTCCATTGCTCTGACTTTAGAATCGTCATCCAAATCTTTAACAAAGAATTCGTCTTGGAAACTTTTTACTGACATATCGCTTCTGTCAAGAATTACGTTTATGTAATTGTTTCTTGCATCTTCCGGTTTTTTAAAATATTTTTTGCCTTGTTTTTTGTATAAATCGGCCATTTCGTCTCTTAAGAAATCCAAAGCTTTTCTGAGAGGTTTTCTCCATTTTTGATTCCAACCGGGGTGTCCTCCTGTTGAACATCCGCAATCATCTGACCATCTTCCTACACCGTGGAAACAGCTCCAAGATGAGACAGGTTTAATTTCAACTTCCCAATTACTTCTGTAATTCTCAAGATATTCTGCGTAATTTGTGACGATAAAACCTGATTCTTTTACTTTTAATTTAAGAGCATAAGAAAGAGCCATATCACCGAATTTAGTGTGGTGTCCGTAGCTTTCTCCGTCAGTTGCAATGTTAACAAGCTGCGGATAATTTCTTTGGTTGGAAATTCCGTCTTTTAATCTGTTAACAAATTTGTTTCCGTCTTTTAATAACTCATCAAAAGCTACTGAACGAGAGATTGCACCGTCGTAGAAAAACAGATCAATATATTTTCCTTGCGCTGATTTTATGTAATATCTGTATGAACGAGCAGGATCAATGTTACCCCAACTTACGTCCTGCCAATTGTTTTCACCTTCTTTTCGTATGCTTTGAGCTTGATATGGTGATAATACCGTGAATTTAATGCCGTTTTCTACAAGAACTCTTAATGTGTCATCATCAACAGCTGTTTCTGCAAGCCAGATTCCCTCTGGTCTTCTGCCAAAACGGTATTCAAAATCTTTTATTCCCCATTTTACTTGGGTTTGTTTATCTCTTTCGTTTGCAAGAGGCATAATCATGTGGTTATAAACTTGCGCCATTGCGTTGCCATGTCCGCCGTGCATTTTGCGTGAGTTTATATCCGCTTTAATGACTCTTTCGTATGCCAGAGGTGCAAATTCTTCCATCCAAGAAAGAAGTGTCGGACCAAAGTTGAAGCTCATATATTCATAATTATTTACAACATTAAGGATTTTATTATCCGATGTGACAATTTTTGAAACGGAGTTCGGATTGTAGCACTCTGCATTAATCCTTTCGTTCCAATCGTGGTAAGGGTGAGCACTGTCTTGTTCTTCGATGGCTTCCAGCCAAGGATTCTCTCTGGGGGGTTGATAAAAGTGACCGTGAATGGTGAGAAACACTTTATCTTTATTATTCATTAATTCCGACATTATAATCCTCTTCTAAATATTCTTGTTATTAATCTTTCTTTTCTTCAGGGGCTTTTTTTGTAATTGTTAATTCTGTTACATCGACCCACGCGTCTCCGAGTGCATCAGAAAACACTAATCCTTTTATTTTAATTTCATCATTAGTCTTCAAATCAATAAATTTCTCTGCAGTGCTGCGTTTAAGAAATAATTTCATTTCAGGCAGTGGGATATTAAAGCTTGTGTCTTCACGCTTAATTAAGAAAGAAATATAATCTTCGGACGATTTGAATGCAGGTTTGTAATCAAGTCCAAGAGTGGAGAATTTATCAAACTTTGCATTCATCACTATGGTTTTATTTAAGTAAGCTTTTGGAGTATTTACAACTGTAAGCGGTGATACTGTGATGGCTTGCGTTTGTGCTGCTTGTTGAGCAGGTTTTTGTTGCGTTGCCGCAGCATCTGCTTTGTCAATACAAATTGTGCTTGTTGTTAGAATTCCAGCACTCATAACAACCAAAAGTACTGTTTTAATATATTTTAACTTCATAATAATACCCTCTTTTCTTATAATATTTTAACATGCTTTATTTATTCCTTCAACAGAAATATTCAGTTGCAATTCTCATCTGTTTCCTATAATATTATATAGTATGAAGGACTTGGAGACAATAAACAGAGAGAGAGAAAGCAGGGCTAATCTTTCACAATATAAGGAACTAATTGAAACTGTATCAAAAGTTGAGTTTAAGAAATTTTCTACACTTGGCTTGATTGAGTATAGTGAAGTTCTTGCACTTTCTAATTACACTGTTTATTATTTGGTGACTAACTCTAAAAGTAAGGAAATATTTAATTCTTCATATCTTACCAAAGCTATAAAGTGGGCTATAAGAAACGAAATGCGACGCAGGTATAAATGGTATGTAATGAAAAATGACACGCCTGCTGAAAAAGAGCAAATTAAGGATGCGGTTTATAAAACAATTCTTTCAATAGAAGAAATGGCTGAGGCTGAAAATCCTACGCAGATAAAAGATTCAGATCGAACACCTGAAGAAAAAGCAGAAATATATGAATTGAAAAACAGAATTTGTGAGGTTATGAAAAAACTTCCGCAAAGAGAACAAGATTTAATCGAAGCTAAATATTTTTACGATAAAAAACTAAAGGATATATCGGCAGAATTTAATATTTCTCAATCAAGAATTTCGAGAATAATACAAAATGCTTTGGATAAGATTAAAAAAGAGCTTTTGAAGCAGGAAGAGTTAGATGAAAACAATATTTGAAAAAAGTAATGGTGTTGACGGCATAGGGGTGTGTGATGTTGAGTTGAGCGGTCAGTGTATTCCTTCTGAATTACTGAGAGATGGTAATATCGGATTGCCGCAGCTGAGTGAACTTGAGGTTATGCGTCACTATAAAGAATTGAGCGACAGAAATTTTTGTATAGAAAAAGGTTTTTATCCGCTGGGCTCTTGCACAATGAAATATAATCCGAAGGTAAATGAGCTTTTGGCATCACTTGAAGGTTTTTGTAATTTGCATCCGATGCAAAATGACGAAGATTCGCAAGGTGCATTGGAGCTTATGTATAATTTGCAAGAAGCTCTCAAGGAAATTACGGGAATGGATGAGGTCACGCTTCAGCCTGCTGCCGGTGCCCACGGTGAATTGACCGGTATGATGATAGTCAAAAAATATTTTGAATTAAAGGGTGAATCAAATCGAAAAAAGGTTATAGTTCCGGATTCAGCTCACGGTACAAATCCTGCAAGTGCTAAAATGTGCGGATTTGAAATTGTAGAAGTAAAATCAAATGATCGCGGTCAAGTAGATATAGAAGCACTAAGGGAACTTCTGGACAGTGATGTCGCGGCAATAATGATGACAAACCCTAATACTCTGGGTATTTTCGAAGAAAGAGTTTTAGAAATTTCAAAATTAATGCACGATAATGGCTCGCTTCTTTATTATGACGGAGCTAATTTTAATGCAATTATGGGGTGGACAAACCCTGCGCTTATGGGATTTGATGTTGTACATTTGAATTTGCATAAGACTTTTTCAACTCCTCACGGCGGTGGCGGTCCCGGTGCAGGTCCGGTTTGCGTGAGAGAATATTTGAAAGAATTTTTACCCTCCCCTGTTATAAAAAAAGAAGGGGATAAATACTATAGAGATTATAATTTAAAACACTCTATCGGTAAGGTTAGAAGCTTTTACGGCAATTTTGGAGTTCTTGTAAGGGCTTATGCTTATATTTTGATGATGGGCGATAATTTGAAGCTTGCAAGCGCAGATGCCGTATTGAATGCTAATTATATTAAGGAAAAACTTAAAGGGGTTTACGATTTACCTTATGATGAACCTTGTATGCATGAGTTTGTTTTGTCAGGCGAAAAACAGCACCAACAAGGAGTATCAACTTTAGGTATCGCAAAAAGATTGATGGATTCAAACTGCCATCCGCCAACGGTTTATTTCCCGCTTATTGTTCACGAAGCAATTATGATAGAGCCGACAGAATCTGAGTCAAAAGAGGTTTTGGACGGATTTATTGATACGATGCTTAAGATTGCGAGTGAAATCGAGGAAAATCCTGAAGAAGTTTTAAAATCACCGCAAAAGACGCCAATCAAAAAAGTAGACGAAACATTGGCTGCACGTCATCCGGATTTGACTTTTAAAGAATAAATATTTTATTGTAAATATTTGTAAAAAATAGGCAAATTTTTTGTTTCTGAGTTTTTTATAAGTGTATGTAAGAAACAGGGAAGGGATTTTGTTATGTCAATAAAAAGCGATGCAATTGAGATTATTATAAGTAACGGTAAAGATTTGCTGCAAAAAAAAGCTCTTGGCGGAGTTACAACAGATAGTGCTCATAAAGCTATTGAAAGTGTTGCACAAAGTGTTGAAGATATCGGGAATAAAGAAGTTGCAAAAGTCAGAATGCAATTGAATGCCGAGAAGGGTGATTTGCACAGACAATTAGTTGAAATGACCAATAAGAAAGATTCTGCTGAGTTTCATTTGAAACAAGTAACAAATGAACGTGACAGAGCCGCTGAAGCTCTAAAAAATGTCTCAGAAGGTCTCAACGCAGCAAGAAAGACAAAAGTTGGGAAACCAAAAATTAATTCTAACGGAAATGTCGAGGTTGCAAAATCTAACAAAAACGGCGCAAGAATGACTGTTGAGTATGCGCAAAATGAAGCAAAAACTCCATTATCTTATACAGTAGAAGATATAGATGGATACGTCAGAAAGACAACGCTAAATCCCGCAACGGGAAAACCTATAAAAACTTACACTGACACAAATGGCGGTCATAATTACGAATATTTGCCAAATGGAACAAAAGTAAAACGGGTTAATGTGAAGAAAGTCTTAGATAAACCTGTAAAAACTACAAAACAGACATTGGAAGAAAGCCGTGATTGGTTAAAATTCCAACAAAATTACTCAGACGGTTCGTATGAAATAATAGATTACAGCAAGCAAAATAGTCGTGTTGTAAAATCAGTTAAAATAAATGCAGAAGGTAAGAAGATTGGTGAAAAAGAATTAGACCATTACAATGGTAAAGCCGGATACAAAACTTGGGAGTTCAATCCGGAAACCGGTAAACAGGCAAAATTTTCAAGAAAATATGATTTAGGAGACGGTCAAAAGTTTGAAGAAGTGAAATATTATGCCGAAGACGGTACGACAGAAATAAAGTCTAAATATGTATTACCTTCCGGAATGAAGCGTGTTGCAAAAGCTAAAGTAGATGAATTTGG
>CACZPB010000082.1 GCA_902782905.1 uncultured bacterium | reverse complement strand
TCCGTACTCTTTTTTACATCTGCTATATACGAATACAATTCATCGATATCCAACTGCTTTGTAAAATCTGAAATCTGACCTTTAATCAAGTATAAATTTATGCACCGGTATTACATCTATTACAAAACCATCTATTGTAATGGTACGTTCTTCCTCATTTGTCACAATAATAAGACGTTGCACGTCCTCTGTTTTAGTAGCAAAAGAAATAAGGCTTTTTGTTTCTCTATCTTCCGCTGTATCTATGCTGTAAGCAACTTGAATAGCACAATTTTCTTCCGGCAAATAGAAATCAATATCAACACCTGTTTGTGTGGACTTATAATAATAGACTTCTTCTCCAAACTTACGCTTTAGATATACAGCGACCGCGTTTTCTAAAAGTGCAGATGGCTTATCTACCAAAAACAACGATAAAAGTCCATTGTCATAAAAATAGAATCTTGGCGTGCTCTCCTTTTCGGCAAACTTAGAAACATAGTTTTTGTTTCGAAATAGAAGATATGCATTTTCTGCATAGGAAACATAATTAATCATAGCATCAGTTGATGTCTTCACTCCCGCAGCCTTCACATTCCCCGCCAGTGTGTTAAAAGAAATCTCATGCATTACTGTTTCAGCAAGTTTCTTTATCATAAGCCTAAGTGCCATCTTATTATTGACTTTTTCGCGTTCTATAATATCGCCCAAAAGAACCTTCTCATACACACTCTTAATATATTCTCTTTTATTTGTTAAGAGTTGTGCTTCCGGAAATCCTCCGTTCAAAACGTATTCCTGACAGCCTCTTCGAATTTTTGCAGCTTTAGAAGTTGTGAGCAATGACTTTTCATCATGCTCTATTCTCTTATAATCAAGCGATTCACTAAGTGAAAATGGCATAATCATTTTTGATAGATATCTTCCACCTAGAACTTTTTCCATCTCTGAGCTAAGCATCTTAGCATTGCTTCCTGTGATATACACATGATTTTTCTGATCCGCCATTCTCCTAGCAAAATGTTCCCAACCATCTATAATCTGTATTTCATCAAAGAAATAGTATATCTCCTTCTCGTCCGTAAGCTCATATGCGGTCTCAATAATGTCGTTAAAATCTTCCTTTGTAAACCCCAATAATCTGTCATCTTCAAAATTTACATAAACTATTTGAGACCAGTCATTACCTGCTTTGACAAGATCTCTGGCAATCTTATATAAAAGCGTTGATTTCCCAGCCCTTCTAAGTCCCACCAATATATAGTTAACATTTTGTTCAAACTCGTAAGCTCGTTCTATTATTTCAGCATTCTGTATAATTTCAATCTGCTCTAAAATAACCTTTTTCAGGATATTTTTATTCATACGTTTCCTCCTGCAATCGTTTCATACAATTTCTATGCTTTAATTTTATCGTGTGTGCACGATAAAATCAACATATTTTTATCGCACGCGCAAAAAGCTGAGACATTCACTCCAGCCCAGTATGCTCATCTGATAGTATTATTTCCGGATTACACTCAAAACCAAATGCGTATTCTGGAATCACTATTATAACAACCGGGCAAGCAAAACAGCAAACACGTGGAACCCGCTAAAATAGTGAATGATAAAACTGATAAAAACCAAAACATCATCCCGTTTGAGCAAAAAAGAACCCGAAAGCCTTGTAAATCAAGGCCTCCGGGCTTTTATGACTAGAGCGCGAGACGGGGTGCGGTCGTCCGGTGGACGACCCTTGCGAAGCAAGGAGCACCGACCGAGCCGGCAGGCGAGACCTCGAACCTTCGAGGTCCGGCTGCACTCGGTCGTAAAACAAAAAAGACATCCAGACTTAAGTCTTGGATGTCTTTTTGTTTTAATGAAAAGAGCGCGAGACGGGACTCGAATTTTGGGAATGGCCAAAAAACTAGTAAATAGGAGGTTTGAGTAGCGTCTAGCCTTTAGTAAACCCACAGGTAAACCCGTCACTTTCACGATTTTTCTTAATTTTTAATGATTATACCATATTTGTAAAATAGTAGCCAAAATTTGATTTTATACACAGATGAGGTCTTGTATTTCAAATACAAGACCTCTGATTCGTTAATCGATTATATTGCGAGATAACGCGCTATCATAGTA
>CACZPB010000081.1 GCA_902782905.1 uncultured bacterium | reverse complement strand
TATTCTCATAATAAGATGTAAGATTTCCCTTTTTAATCCCTTTTCCCTTTTCCGCTTGAGTCAAATACTCAAGCTTTTTTTTGGGGGTAAATAGGGGTAAATAGGGGTAAATAGGGAGGGGTAAATATAATTTAGTTGGAATTGAGAGTACGAAAAGGATGAGTGAGCAGAGTTATTAAGTTAATATGTCCATTTTAGATGAGTTATTATACCCCATCCCAACCTTCCCCATAAGGGGAAGGAGTTCTCGCCCCTGATGGGGAGAGTTAGAGAGGGGTTATAAAAGAACAAACAGTTTGCCGACTAAAGTAAGCTGGTCGATAAAAATGTTAATAAGTCCGGTTTAAAATGTTCAAAATATAGCGCGGTTACGTCATTGCAATGACGCCAAGTTTGTAGTCACGACGCAGAGGAAAATACATTCAACCCTCACCCCAACCCTCTCCCATAGGGCGAGGGAGAATAGTGAGACGCCAAGCCTGTAACTCTCACGCCAAGCCATATACATTTACCCCCATTTACCCCTACCCCCAAAATGACGATATGTTATAACGCGGTGTTTCTTAAACATACTTAAACCGTCTTAATTATGCTTGCACTGCTAAAGCCCATTTGATAGTACTTTCAGAAATATTATTAAGTTTTGTAACAAAATAAATGAGTTGTGAAATTAGATATTTTGTAAATACTTTATATATATGTAAGATGAAACAAAAGGTATAGAAAGATGTCAAACACAGCAGCACAATTAGGAAATTTGTTAAGAGTCAATGCAGACATTAACTATTATACTCAACAGTCTATTTACTGGAATATGATGTATGAAGCTAATAGTGCAAAACTTGAAAAACAAGTTAAGTTTGAAGGAAAATTCGAAAAAGCTTTTGATTCAGCACAAGATGCCGAAGTAAAAGTTTCATATACAGGTGGTACAAAAGAAAAAGGTACTGTATGGAATGATACAAAAGCATCAGCTTACGCACACGCTAAAGTTGCTCAATATGATGAAGAATTATCACTTGAACTTGCTGACCTTGATATTGAATACGATACAATGAGACAAATGTACGATACACTTCGTGAAGAACTCAGAGCAGAAAAAGAAGCAGACAAAACAGCAACTTCTACAGCAGCTCAAGATACAGGACTTCTACAAGGAGGCTAAACCTAGAATTCAAATCCTATCTATACACTTTAGATGCATTAAACATCAAAGAAGCTATAGTCATAGGACCAACCCCGCCGGGGACCGGCGATATAAAACCACAAGACGGAGATACAACATCAAAATCTACGTCACCGGTTAACTTGCCGTTAGGCAGTTTAAAAATACCAACGTCAACAACAACAGAATTATTCCTAATCATCTTACATCTTACAATCTTTTTACCTACCGCGGATACAACGATATCGGCGGTTTTTATTTTGTCTTCTAAATCTTGGCTATAAGAATGACAAGTCGTAACCGTAGCATTTCTCCTTAAAAGCATTTGAGCCATAGGTTTTCCGACAATATTGGAACGCCCGATTACTACTGCATCTTTGCCTTCGACTTCAATACCGTATTCATCCAAAAGCATCATTATACCTTGAGGTGTTGCAGGATAAAAATATGGCTCTATGCCTATTGCAAGTTTACCGACATTTTCCGGAGTAAACCCGTCAACATCTTTTTTAGGAGAAATTGTTTGTATAACCTTGTTTTTATCAATATGCTCAGGAAGCGGAAGCTGAACCAAAATTCCCGTAACATTATCATCTTCATTGAGTTTAACTATTCTATCCAAAAGAGCTTGCTCTTTTATATCAGACGGTAACTCTATTATTGTTGACTTTATACCTACTTTTTCTGCCGCTAACTTCTTATTTTTTACATAGATTTTGCTCGCTTCATTATCACCAACCAAAATCACAACAAGATGAGGCGTAATATCAAGTTCTGCAACTCTTGATTTAACGATTGATAAAATTTTCTCAGATGTTTTTTTCCCGTCTAAAATTATCATTAGCTATTCTCCTGCGGAAGATTTAGTCTGAAATAAAGCTGTTTAAGAGCTTCAACTACAATATCGGATTTCCAATCCGATGTGCCTTCTGCCAGTTTTTCATCATAAGGCAGAGCGCCTAAAATATCCAAGTCTGCTTCCTTCATTGTTTTGTAAACACTATCTAAATCTTGATTGTTGACCTTATTCACAATAACACCTAATTGACCGCCGGCTGCATATTTGGAAGAGAATTCTGCAATCCTTTTTGTAAGTTTTACGGATTCTAAAGTAGGATTAGCTACAATTACAGCCAAATCTATATTCGTGTCTACCAGCTGGTTTAAGTATTTTAGGTCAAATTCACAGTCAAAAATTACATAATCATATCTTTCAATAATTTTTTGACAAGCATCATTAATCTGAGCTGTAATCGGGCAGCGACAATCTTTTGCACCGGCAAACCAAGAAACTATAATATCCACATTATCATTTAACGGCACAATAATATCTTCCATTGCCCATTCAACGTACTCATGTTTTGTCATTCCTTGAGGAATTCCTGTTTTATATTCGTGTTTTCCGCTTCTTATACCATAAATAGTGTTTCTTATATCCAATCCGAAAGAATGCCCGAGCTCACCTGATAAATCATTATCAAAAAGCAAAATAGATTTTTCAGGAAACATATTTTGTATGATATTTAAAAAAGCCTTTGTTATTGTAGTCTTTCCGCTTCCGCTTTTTCCTGTAATTGCAATTTTTGTAGTCAAAATTTTACCCCTTTATTTACCCCTTCTATTTACCCCTTTACACCTTTACACCTTAAACCCCTTAACCCATTTTAGCATAAAAGTCAAAAATAAATAAAAATCGGCATAATTTTTGAATTAAAAATCTTTTGGTGAAAAATTTTCTGACTTGTAAGCACTCACCGCCAAACTATCGCATCTTTCGTTATACTCGTGTCCAGCATGACCTTTTACCCAGACAAAATTGACATCATGCAATTCTTTTGCCGCGAGCAGTCGTTTCCACAGCTCAACATTTTTAACGGGAGATTTTCCGGCTGTTTTCCATCCTTTTTTTATCCAACCGTCTATCCAATTATTATTAAATGCGTCCACTACATATTTGCTGTCAGAAATCACTGTAACATCGGCAGGTTTTTTGAGAGCCTCCAGACCTATTATCACTGCCAAAAGCTCCATTTGATTATTAGTAACATTCTCAAATCCTTGAGAGAATTCTTTTTCGTGCTTATTTCCGTTTTTATCTACATATACTAAGATGACGCCGTAGCCGCCCGCCCCGGGGTTTCCGCTACATGCGCCATCTGTATATAAAGTTACCTTTGCTTTTTCCATAATAATCTAAGCAGCAACACCTTGGATTTCAGAAATCAAATATTTTGCAACCCATTCGAAATCTTTGTTGCAGCTAGCAGCTTTTTTCAAGTAAGAAACAGAAGCTTCGCCGATTCTTATTAGACTCATTGCTACAACACCGCGTTTAATGCCTTTTACAACTTGAAGCTTGTCCACAAGTTCAGGAACAACTTCTGTACCTTGGTCTACAATAATATTTTCAATTTTATTTTTTGTTGAATTATCGGCTGTTTCAAGTTTTACAAGCATTTCTTCTAGTGATTGCATATTTTTCTCCTTTATTTTCTCATCTGCATTATCATTATAGACCAGATTTTTTGAAAAACGGGATTTCCTTACATAATCTTAATATCCATGTAAAGATGACCACAAATGTTGATTTTAAGCGACTTTTGATATAACCTTGTATTGAGTTTGGGGATACTTATGAGTGATAAAAAAATAAATTCTAATAAAATATTTTGTATATTTCTGATTTTACACTTGCTTATTTGGTCAATTATACCGCTTTTACGAGCAATCATGCCAATAGATGCAATGGAGTGTATTTATTGGGGCGGGCTTATGGATTTTGGGACGAATAAGCACCCGCCGCTTGCAGGCTGGATAGCATATTGGGTTTATAATCTTTTCGGGAAATCGGATTATTCTATATATTTTCTGGGACAGGCTTTTATTGTGACAGGTTTTATATATTTGTATAAACTGGGCAAAATATTCTTTGACGAAACAAAAGCAATATTTGCGGTTATGCTCATGGAAGCTTGCTTTGTTTACACCTACATGAGCATTTATGATGGATTTAATCCAAATTTCTTGCTTTTAGCCTTCCTGCCATTCCTGAGTTATTATTTTTATAAAGCAGTAAATGAGGAAAGTTTAAAGAATTGGGTAATTCTGGGTCTTGGATTTGGACTCGCCTTTATCGGGAAATATCAGGCTGTAATGCTATTCCTACCGCTTTTAATCTATCTTTTAATCACCCCAAAAGGCAGAAAACAGTTTAAAAATAAAGGTTTGTATATCTCAGGAGCAATTGCATTCCTTTGCGTTTTGCCGCACCTAATCTGGCTTTATAAAAATGACTTTTTCTCTTTTGAATATTTTGCACTCTCAGAAGACAGGTATTTAACGTTTTATCACGGGTGGATAAAATATTTACAAGCACCTTTTTTGTTCTTAATAAACCAACTTGCAGCAGTAGCAGGAGTGATTTTTGTCTATTTTACGACATTTATTTTTACAAAACAAAAAATAAGAATTAACAAAAATATTGATGACAATTCATTATTTTTGATATGCGCAGGAATTCTTCCTCTTTTATTCCAAACTTTGCCAAGCTTAATAAACGGTGCTTATATGATACCTCAGTGGGGATACGATTTACTTTTCATGACATCGATTCTATTATTTTACTTTTTCCCGATTGAACTCACTGATAAAGCTACAAAATACATGTTATCTTGGGTCTTTGCAGCTATGATAATCACATCAACCGTTCTGGGAATTGTTTTTACAACAGAAAGAAATTTTGCGAACAGATTCCCTGTAAAACAAGTTACGGAGACTCTTACTAATATTTACAGAGAAGAAACGGGGAAACCTATCAAATATATAGGTGGTTTTATTGAACTATCCATACCTTTAAGTTTGTATAACAATGATTACACCGTGATTTTAGACACTTACGGCCACAAAAATCCTTGGATAGATGAAAATGATTTGAAACGAACAGGTTCACTTGTTATCGGAAGAGATTACAGGCGCATGGAAGGATACATAAAAGCCTCAGCCCCATATTTAAAAAATCGGCCGAAAATTAAACCGTTTCCGTTTATAGTAAAAAGTGTCGTCGGGAAAGAGCGAATCTATAAGATGCACTACGCAATAGTGCCGCCGATTTATGACTAATTTTAAATTCCCGAAAACATAGATAGCAAAAAAGTGTATAAAACCATTTAAAATATAAAAAATACAAGAAATTCCCGACCATAATGTCACCCTGAATTTATTTCAGGGTCTGACCCAAATGTAGTAAACACGCCACTTTTGTAAGATGCTGAAACAAGTTCAGCATGACAGCACACTTGTTTTCTTCCGACCAAATGTCCTGTTAAAAGGCAGTCTACAAAAAAAAAGACCCCCGAAAAGGTCTTTTAAAATCTGGGACAAGAACTCTGTTCAAAAGGTGACTAAATGTCACGTTTTGAATAGAGGGAGGCGAGTCCGAACGATAGTGAGGCGAGACGTATATAGATTTGAATCCTTCCGTCTACAAAAAAAAAGACCTCCAAAAAGGTCTTTTAATATTCTGGGACGGAAGGATTCGAACCTCCGAGATGGCTGGACCAAAACCAGCTGCCTTACCACTTGGCGACGTCCCATCGCATGTACTA
>CACZPB010000080.1 GCA_902782905.1 uncultured bacterium | reverse complement strand
TAACGAATATATCTTAAAAGATTTAAAAACTGATGAAGATATAAAAGAATGGATAAATATCGGTTTTGAAGAATTTTTGCAAGATAACGATTTGAACGCTTTTGTGAAGGCTTTGGAATATGCGGTTCGTGCAAAAGATTCAATTCTTGGTATGTCCCAAAAAACAGGTATTTCCAGAAGTAATCTTTATGCAATTTTTAACGGAGAACAGCAACCACAACTCTCAACTGCTTTGAAAATAATTAAAGAACTTGGTTATACGCTCAAAGTCGCATAATTTCACTTGTACTGATGTTGGCATTGCAATGCCAACCTACAATTTGTTTTTTATTTTGCTAATAAAGAACAGGGCTGACCTTTGGTCAGCCCTGTTTCAATTCTTTTTAACTATTTAATTTCCAAAACTAAGCACGTTTGCTGCCAGAAATTGAGATTTCATGACGACCTTTTGCACGGCGTCTGTTCAAAACTTCTTGTCCGCCAGGGGTTGCCATTCTTGCTCTAAATCCGCTAACGTGTTGTCTTTTCAACTTTGTTCCTTCTAGTGTACGTTTCATTTTTCTATTTCCTTTTCAGCTAATTTTACTTATAATGGTTTTATAGTATACAAAAAATAAGATTTAGTCAAATAAATCTTTAAGAAATATAAACATTTCACCACACCCGACGGGAGAGGGCAGGGTGAGGGAGCAAAAAAAGAAAAGAGGTTATTATGGCAAGTTATACTAAAATCGGATTTATAGGTTCAGGCAAGATGGCAAGTGCGATTATCAAGGGGCTTATCAAGACAGGTTTCACCGTTCCCGAAAATATCACTGCCACAAAATCAAATCCCGAAGGGATTGAAGAAAAATCAGCCCAGCTTCACGTCAAAGTGATTTTAGATAATAAAGAGCTTGCCAAAACTTCTGACGTAATTTTTATCTCAACCAAGCCAAATCAGGTTCTCGGCGTTTTAGAAGAAATAAAACCCTTTGTTAACTCAGAAAAACTCATTGTATCCATTGCTGCGGGGGTAAATATTGATAAACTTGAAAAAAATCTCCCAGAAGGAAGCAGGGTCATTCGTGTTATGCCAAACACTCCGGCTCTTGTCGGCGAAGGTATGAGCGGTATGGTCGGGGGTTCAGGAGTAAATGAGGACGACTTAAGATTTGTAAAAACGCTTTTGACCACAATAGGAAAGTGTATAATAGTTGATAATGAAGACCAACTTGATATTGTAACGGCAATTTCCGGTTCAGGGCCTGCCTTTTTCTACAAGGTTATAAACGAAATAGCTCGCGCAGGAGAAAAGCTCGGAATGGAATATGAGGACGCGCTGCTTTTGAGTATTCAAACCGCAATAGGCTCCGCTAAAATGGCTATGAACAGAGAGATTTCGATGGAACAGCTCATATCAAACGTCGCAACAAAAGGCGGATGCACAGCTGTAGGAGTTGACTGTATGAACGAATACAACACGGAAAAACTTTTCTATGAGGTCATAAAATCAACTACCGAAAAAGCTCACGCTCTGGGGAAATAATAATTAAGACAAATTAACGTTAGCACCGCTCAAACCGTAGAACTGACCCAGTACGGTAAACTTGCCGGAATGTTCAGCTTCATTGATAATCCTTGCAGACGAATTTGTCAGAACCATCTGGTTTTGAACGCAGGTATAATTTTTTTCCAAAAATTCTTCTTCGTATTTTGCGCCTTGCTGGGTGTACTTTTTCGTCCTTATAAACAGGCTGTACTTTTTGCTGCGTTTTGAGATTTGGCTCTGCGCAAATCCTACTATTTCATCAATATCAATGCCTACCCATGAATCAAGCAGAAAATCCAACATGTAATTTTCGTTATCTGAAGTTTTGATTGAAAGATATCCGGCTATATTTTTTGGATTTTTATCTTTGATTACATACTTATATTCACTGTAATAAGAAAGTCCTCTTAGTAAATTTTCCTTAAATTCCTTCAAATCTTTACTCAAAAGAGGTCTAAAATGTGACAGGAGCGCATCATTATAAAGATTAGCAACAGCACTTGCATCAGAATTTCTAAAATCTCTGAACTTTGTTTGGTCAAAACTATTTATGTCAGCATTTTTTACATACCACAATTTTTCATAGGAAATTTGACTGAACCCGCACCTTGAAGTAAAAAGATTGATTAACTCCGGAAGATAGTCATCAATTCTTACGATGATTGAAGCTGCCCCCATAGCTTTATATTTTGAAACCGCAAACTGCACAAGTTCACCTGCATCATCGTACATATTCTCTTCAAAAAGAAGTTTCTGAATCTCCATTTGCTTTAGAGGACTTTTTGTCGGTGCTACAGTTATCATCCCCTTAATATTTTTACCGTCTTTTAAAATATAGGATTCAGGCAGAGTTTTAAATCTTAACGGAAGCATGTGATGCAGCGGAAGCAGCGGATTAAACATTATTTTGCTTGCATAATTGTCACCGTTATTCAGAAATGCAACCATCTCACGCGCATTTTTTTTATCAAAATAATAAAGCTTCCTTATCTTACTCATACTTTAATTGTAACATATAATTTATTCTAAAGAAGTATTTTCAATTAACAATAAATTTGGTAAAATAAACTTGAAATTAGTGAGGAATTTATATGTCTATTGATGATGCTTTGGTAATGATTTTAGCAGGCGGCGAAGGGAAAAGATTATTCCCGCTGACTCAGGATAGAGCAAAGCCTGCCGTTCCGTTTGGCGGAAGATACAGAATTATTGATTTTGTACTCAATAACTTTATCAATTCAGGCTTCTTTAAAATAAAAGTCTTAACTCAATACAAATCAGATTCACTAAACAAGCATATATCTAAAGGCTGGCAGCTGTCACCGTTTTTAAATCAATACGTAGACCTTGTACCGGCTCAGATGAGAACAGGAGGTTCGTGGTATATTGGGACAGCAGACGCAGTTTATCAGAATATTTTTCATATACACGATGAAAATCCTGATTATGTCTGTGTTTTTGGCGGCGATCACATCTACAAAATGGATGTATACCAAATGCTTAAATATCACAAAAACAAAAGTGCAGATTTGACAATATCTGCAATACCTATCCCTATTGAAGAAGCATCTGAATTCGGGATTATCGAAGTTGACGATGATTGGAAACTCACAGGTTTTGTGGAAAAACCGCAAACACCTCCAAAGCCGATGCCAAATAACCCTAATATGTGTCTTGCATCTATGGGAAATTATATTTTTGACAAAGATATTCTTCTTAACGCTCTGGAAGAAGATTCCAAAATAGAAACATCCAATCACGACTTCGGAAAAAATGTTATTCCTATGCTTTTAAATCAAGGCAAAAGGGTTTATATATACAACTTCTATGAAAACACTTTTGCAGGAATGACCGAAAAAGAAAAAGGTTACTGGAGAGACGTCGGATGTATTGATGCTTACTGGCAAGCAAATATGGACCTGCTTGATTATGAGCCGGAACTTAATTTGTATTCAAAAGAGTGGCCGCTCAGAACCTTCAATTACAACTATCCGCCTGCAAAATTTGTATGGCAGGAAGGTGACCGTGTCGGTATGGCTACAAACTCAATGGTTTCAGAAGGCTGTATCGTTTCAGGAGGAACAATTTCAAGATGTGTATTGTCTCCTGAAGTCCGCATAAACAGCTTTTCACAAGTCACAGACAGTATTTTGATGGAAAATGTTAACGTCGGAAGATATTCGGAAATCAGAAAAGCCATTATCGATAAAAACGTTGACATTCCTCCTTATACAAAAATCGGCGTAAACAGAGAAGAAGACCTGAAACGCGGCTTCTACGTATCAGAAGGCGGGGTTACAATAGTTCCTAAGAATGCTCGTCTTTCTTAATTTTTCTTAAAATTTCAGTCAATTTTCTCTGCTCAAAAAACTTTATATAAGTAGAGGATATGGGACTATGCCAACACCATCAGTTACAGGGATATTTTCAAGCTCAAATTACACTTCATTTGACGGCTCAAATGAAAACTTGACCACGCTTGGTGCAAAAGTAGCACTGAGTGATAATTTGAGTGTGTCCATTGGATTTGGTAATGATTGTACTATAGCAAAAAACTGCGACGGTTTTTATTCAACCAAAAACAAACCTGCTATTGAAGTTAAGGCAAAATATAACATAAATAAAAATTTAAATACACAATTCCGCTTTCGTGAAATTGGCGGAGATGAGCAATACAGAGTGACTTTTGGCGGAAGTTATTCTTTTGACAAACAGAATTCAATATACTCAGCATTACATGCAACAACGAAACATACAAATGAATGGAAATACAATGCAGGTATTTGGGTAGGATACACACATACCTTCAAAAACGGAATATCACTCTCAGGAGAACTCCAACAAAACATACCGCTAAAAAATACAAAGTTGAATGCGTCTGACACAATGTTTAACACAATTTTGTCAATTCCTTTGAATAAAAAATAAACAAAGCGCCTGCTTTCATAGCAGGCGCTTTGTTTAAAAAAGAATACATTATAATTCTGAAGTACAATTCGGACATTTTTTAGCGTTAACAGGGATTTGAGTGCAGCAGAAAGGGCATTCTTTTTCTGTAGCGGCAGCTTCTACCGCTTCTTCCTTGCATGCTTTATCCTTGATTGTATTAACAGCTTTTATAATAGCAAATATTGCACAAGCAACAATCAAAAAGCTGATAATTGTGTTAATAAACAAACCGTAATTGATTGTTACAGCGCCTGCTGCAGCGGCAGCATCAAGCGAATCGTATTTTTCTCCGAGGGGATATAACGTAAAGTAAAGGTTTGAAAAATCAACTTTACCTAGAACAAAACCGATTGGCGGCATAATTATGTCTTTCACCAAAGAGTCAACAATTTTACCGAATGCAGCACCAATAATGATACCGACAGCCATGTCCATTACGTTTCCGCGAAGAATAAAGTCTCTTAATTCTTTTCCCAAATTTTTGAACATATAAAAACTCCTAACTATGTATTACTCTGTTATAGTATCAAAGTTTGGGATTTTACGCAAGAAGCAGAAGAACATTCTGCACCTCTAAAAAGACTATTCGAAGATGGGTAAATGTAAACCTTTACACCGGAGTTAATTTATTCAAAGACTCGAGTTCATTAGCTCCAACAAGAAGAGAGACCGGAAGTTTATGGATTAAGAATTTTTATTAAGCATAAAAACAAACATAGTTGATACCAAATTTTTTTCATGAGACAATATTTATACTGGTTATCAGTATAAATAGTAGTAGGGCAGAAAATCTGCCAAAGTATATAGAAGGAAAAGAGAAAATGGCTAGAAAAACTCCATTAGAAAAAATCAGAAATATTGGTATTGCTGCTCACATCGACGCCGGCAAAACCACTACAACTGAACGTATCTTGTTTTATACAGGTAAAACTCACAAATTGGGTGAAGTTCACGACGGCGCTGCTGTTACAGACTTTATGGAACAAGAAAGAGAAAGAGGTATTACAATTCAATCAGCTGCTGTTACAGCTGAATGGAAAGGTCACCAAATTAACATTATCGACACCCCAGG
>CACZPB010000079.1 GCA_902782905.1 uncultured bacterium | reverse complement strand
GTTTATTTCAATTCCTGTCCCTGGAAGCACGGTTTCTTCTATTGTAATTGTATTATATATTGGAAGTGCAAGCCCCAAACAATCAAAACCGGGACCTAAATTGGCAGATGTTGCCGGCACTTTTACACTAACTTTCACTGTTCTTAATCTCCTCAATAAAGGTATATGGTGATTATACAATAAATAAAAATAAAAACGAACAAGTTTTGTAACGCAATGTTAAGTATCGATGTTTAGTAAGTCAATTTTCGGAGAAAATAAAACTTTATATATATGTGTAGTAAAAATTTGTGGAGCTTTGTATGTCAAATGCGTATAATATAGGAGCATATCCGGTAGGAGATGCCGGAATCTATCAACCTTATGTTCAGCCTCAAAAACCAAATGTTATTGGCAGTGTTTTGGGAGCCTCAGCTGTTGGTTTCGTCGCAGGAACAGGAGTCGGTGCAACTATAGATTATCTAAAGAATAAAAAACCTGTAAAAAACGGAACTGTGTCCGAAAATTTTGCGAAAAGAGCATTTGACAAATATATTAACAATGGTTTGTCTGAAGACGGTAAGAATTTCTTTAAACAAGTGAAAGAACTTTGGACCAAACTCGACAAAGTTAAAACTCCGGATGAGTTCAAATCTCTGTTAAAAAACAATGAACTTTTAGCCAAAAAATTATACAATGGTGTAAGTATAGATACTGTTTTTGATACTTTAAACAAGGATAATTTGAGTTCAAAAATTAAAACGTTAAAAAATAGTTTGGAAAGTACATACAATAATCAAATACAAAATATTAAAGACTCAATAATTAAATGTTGGGATAGTAAAGCTAAAAAATTTGTTAAGCCTGATGATTTCAAAAATATAAAGTTATTCAATGCTATAAAAAGCGCAAAAAGCAGTGTAAATTGGAAAAAGGTTATTAAGGAAGGCGGAATAACAGCTGCGGTTGCAGGTTGTCTTGTTTTGGGCATGAATTTGCTTGTTTCTGCCGGAAATCCTAAGCCTGAACAAATCCAATATCCTCAATAAAAACTAATTGTGCTATAATCAACTTATGAAATACCCGAATTTAGAAAAATTGGTTGATATAATAGCAGTTTTACGAAGCGAAAACGGCTGCCCTTGGGATAGAGAACAGACTCACAAGTCGCTGCGTCCTAATATGCTTGAAGAAGCTTATGAGGCTGTAGACGCAATTGACGATGGCGATATGCTGAATTTAAGAGAAGAATTAGGGGATGTGCTTTTGCAAGTAGTGCTTCATGCTCAAATAGCAAAAGATAACGGAGAATTTGATATAGAAGATGTGGCAAAAGAGCTAAGCGAAAAACTTATACACCGTCATCCGCACGTATTCGGAAAAGAGCATGTAAATTCGGCTGAGGATGTTGTAGTCAATTGGGATAAGCTTAAAAAAGAAGAAAAAACGTATAGAAAATCTATACTGGATGGAATTTCTAAATCACAGTCAGCGCTAATGTCAGCGCAAAAAATTAGCAAAAAAGTAGTAAAAGTCGGATTTGAGTGGGATTCTGTTGAGAGCTTGAAAGAGTGTATAAAATCAGAATATCAAGAATTTGAGGATGCTGTTCAAAAAAGTGATAGTGAGCTTATGGAAGACGAAATGGGCGACATCTTTTTTGCAACGGTTAATCTTGCAAGATGGTACAAGATTGATGCAGAACAGGCCCTTTTGAGAGCGAATAAAAAATTTACTGCAAGGTTTAAGAAGATGGAAGAAATTAAAACAAAACCGTTTGAAGAGTACTCTTATGAGGAATTTAACGATTTGTGGAAAAAGGCTAAAATATTAATACGTGAGGGAAAATAATGAAAAAATTTATAGGAATATTATTAGGATTATTGATTTCTATCCCTGCAATAGCATATATGGGAAGCAGTTTTGAAGAACCGATTCAGGTTTGCTCCGCGCACATTCTTGTAAAAGATCAAATGCAGGCGCTCAGATTGAAATCAGAAATTAAAAATTATGATGATTTCCAAGAACTCGCAAAAATATATTCTGAATGCCCATCCGGCAGCAGAGGTGGATATTTAGGGTGTTTTGGCAGAAAACAAATGGTAAAAGAGTTTGAAAAAGCTGCTTTTGAAGGAAATATCGGCGAAGTTATCGGACCTGTAAAGACAGAATTCGGGTATCATTTGATTTGGGTAACAAGAAGATTTTAATAAAGGCATATTATGCAAAACAGATTTAGTGCAAATATAGCTTTGTTTCTGACGGCTCTTATTTGGGGGCTGTCATTTGTTGCGCAGAGAGCCGGCATGGAGTATGTTGAGCCCTTTACTTTCAATATGGTCAGGTGTATTCTTGGCGGATTCAGCTTGATTCCGGTGATACTTTGGTTTAAAGTTACGCAGCCTGATACCAGAACAGAACGACGAAAACATGTTCAGCATATTAATCTGTGGAGAGCAGGCGTTGCTTGTGGTTTGGCTTTGTTTATCGCAATGACGATACAGCAGTATGCAATGCAGTTTGTCGGAGCAGGAAAAGGCGGGTTTATTACAGCTTTGTATGTGGTTTTTGTGCCTTTAATAACAGTGTTGATGGGAAGTAAGCTCGGTAAAAATGTTATTGTGAGTGTTATATTATCAGTGGTCGGATTGTACCTGCTTTGTTGGAAAGGTGGGACCGGTTTTGACATTTATGATTTGATGGTTTTAGTGAGTGCATTTTTCTATGGTGTGCATATTTTGGTTATCAACTATTATTCACGACACGTAAATGCAGTGAAAGCCTCTTGTTTGCAGTTTTTTGTAGTAGGTGTTTTATCGGTATTGCTGGTTCTTTTATTTGAACATCCTACATTAGAAGCAATCTATAATTGCAGAATCCCCATTTTATATGCAGGAATTTTGACCTGTGGGGTTGCATACACATTACAGATATACGGTCAGAAATATACCCTTCCAGTGGTTGCATCGTTGATTTTATGCTTAGAGGCAGTGTTTGCTGTGCTTGGCGGTGTTTTGATTTTGGGTGAAACACTGAGCATAAAAGAGACCTTGGGGTGCTTGTTTATGATAAGCGCAGTAATTATTTCGAATATAAGAATAGAAAAAAGGTTTTGACAGGAATCTTTTTTGTGTTAGACTGATATTACACTGTATGGGTGCGTGGCGCAGTTGGTAGCGCAGTTGACTCTTAATCAATTGGTCGTGGGTTCGAGTCCCACCACACCCAAATAAAGAAGAGGATTGAATTTCAACCCTCTTTTTTATTGCTTATTTTTGCCTCAAAAATGTCTCATAGTAAGTAGGTTGGGTGAAACCCAACAATAACTTAATTATTATCATTAGTAATCTAATTTATTTATATCGTACTTATTTTCAAAATTGCACCAATCCTTTTCATAATATCCATCTTCAACAAATTTATTAAATG
>CACZPB010000078.1 GCA_902782905.1 uncultured bacterium | reverse complement strand
ATAGTTCTTGGAACTAATAACGATACTGTTTATATCCCGGGAAATCTTATAGTTGGTGGTAATGTAGCATTAGCAGCGAGAGGCTCAAATAGAGTTCTGATGAATCTGAGACAAGATGGTGGTGATAATTTGCGTATAGCGTATGGTATATCTGGTGATGACGCATTGTTGATTAAAAATAGAGGAGAAGTTGGAGGCTCAAGTCTTACAAATTTTCTTGATTACGCCCGAAGAATAAGTGCTAATGTTTCTGTTAGTGATTTTCAAACGACAAGCAGTGATAAAAGATTAAAAGATGTTGGTTCAAAATATATTGCAGGTTTAGAAGAACTCAAGAAGCTTGACTTTTTCCACTATACATTTAAAGCGGATAAAGATAAAACTCCTCATGTTGGTGTAATGGCACAAGATTTACAAAAAGTTTTCCCAAATTCTGTTACAACAGACCAAACAGGATATTTGCGCATCCGTTGGGATGAAATGTTTTATGCAGTAATAAATGCTGTAAAAGAGCTTGATACAAAGATAGCGGAGCTTAGCGAAAGCGTAAAATCATACTTTGACAAGACAAGCGCACTTGAGGCAACGATAGAAAATCAACAAAAGATTATAGAAGATTTAACGAAACAAAATGCTGATTTCGAAAAACGCTTAAATAAATTAGAAAAATCAAAATAAGTTTATTAAGTATTTGCACTGCCTCTTTATTTATGATAGTATAAGAAAAAGAAGAGAGGTTTGAATGAGCGAGGGGCATTGGATTGTTAACAAGGTAATACTTGGACACCAAATTGCATTTAACATGGATACATTGGTTGCTATGTGGGCAGCCATGCTATTTTTGCTGATTATAGCATTCGTTACAAATCGTTCTCTTTCTCTGGTTCCGACAAAACTTCAATATTTAATGGAGGGTATACTCGGATATTTTACGGATTTACTTAAGGGTATGATAAACAAAGACGGCGAAAAGCATTTGCCTTTAATAGCATCTTTGTTCTTGTTTATTGTAACCGCTAACCTTATGGGACAGCTTCCGTTAAAAATGATTGAGTTGAAACATGGTGAGATAGCGTCTCCTACAAATGATATTAATCTGACAGCAGGACTGGCAATTATTGTTCTTGTTTATTATGTAACAGTTGGTATTGTAAAGAAAAAAGGCAAGTTCTTATTGCATGAATTTTCAGTCGTAGGAATAATTAGCATGCTCATTGAAATACTGGAATTATTTACAAGACCTTTAACGCTTGCTTTACGTTTGTTCGGAAATATTCTTGCAGGTGAAATACTTATAACGGCATTAATAGGTATCTGTGCTTGGTTTTTACCGCTGCCTATAATGTTTTTTGAAGTACTGGTAGCGTGTATACAAGCATTTGTATTTACAATGCTTACAACAGTTTATATTGCAATGGCTGTGAATGAAGAACATTAAAGTTGTGTAACATCATAGATGAAAACAACGTCAATAAAAAAAATAGGAAGAAAATAACAATAACTTAAAAAGGAGAAAGATATGGAAGAAGTAAAAACAATTTCTGATTTGGCACAATTAGGTGCAGGTATCGCAATTGGTTTTGGTGCAGTTGGTGCAGGACTTGGTATTGGTATTGCAACAAAAGGTTTGATGGAAGCAATTTCAAGACAACCGGAAATAGCTGGTAAGGCTTTAGGTTTCTTCTTAGCTGGTGCTGCGTTAGCCGAAGCTTGTGCTATTTATGCGTTAATTATTGCTTTAAAACTATCAGGTATGATGGGCTAGAGGTAAGTCAACAATGGAATTCAACGGGACATTCTTTGTTACAATAATTTCTTTTTTACTGTTTGTTTTCTTTATGAACAAGCTTTTGTATGAACCTGTCAGAAAAATCGTTAAGGAAAGAAATGATTTTATACTGGGCAATTACAAATTAGCAGAAGAAAACAATAATAAGGCGAATGAGCTCGTTCTTGAACGAGACGAGAAAATTGTAGAAGCAAAAGATAGGGCACGCGTTGAATATAATGAAATATTGGATGATTTTAAAGCTCAAAGGAATGTAATTATTCAACAAGCACAGAATAATTCAAAAGAAGAACTGGATAAGGCTTATAAAGATCTTGATAATATTTCAAACGATACAAAAAATATTTTAAAATCAAGGATGTCTGATATAGCAGATGACATAGTCGAAAAAGTTCTTGGTTTTAGAAGTAACTTCGACGGTTTTGATGATAATAAGGTAAATGAGATACTTTATCATTAGGAAGGAACAATGTTAGGAGCATTTTTAGACTATATTTCAAAAACAAATTTGTTCAATTTTATAGTGTTCGCCTCTATTATTGCGTATATACTTATTAAGATTGATTTGATAAGTATGCTGGAGCGCGGAAAAAATGCAGTGGCGCAAAAAATTGAAGTTTCTACTGATGAGAAAGTTAAATCTGAAGAAAATTTACAGACAATTGAATGTAAATTGTCAAATCTGGCGGAAGAATTAGAAGAAATTATTAAGAATTCAGCAGAAAATGCCAATTCAGTAGGTTCGAAAATATTAGCAGATGCCGGTGTTTCAGCTGAAAATATTGGAAAAAATTTATCAAAACTTGTTGAAAACAGGCAAACTCTTCTAAAAAATGATATTATGAGGCGCGTTTCTCTTGCGTCAGTAGAGGTTGCAAAAAATCGAATTATGCAGGAATTAAGTAATAATAAAGATTTACATAAAAAGCTTATTGAAGAAAGTATCGAAGCTATAGACGGAGTGGAATTTTAGATGACGGATTTAGCGGCAAAAAGATGGGCTAAAGCATTAATGGATTTAGCAATAGATGATGAAGGTATTTCAAAAGATGATATACTCGATGATTTACGTGAAGTTATTGAGAATATCAATTCATCTTCTGAATTAAAAAATGTTATTAATAATCCGTCTGTTTCACTTGAAGAAAAACAGGTTGTTTTGTGTAAACTTTTTCAATCAAAGTTGATGCCGATTGTATACAATTTCTTATATGTTTTAAATCTTAAAAAACGTTTGAATCTTATAAATGACATTGCAGATGAGTTTGAAAAAGAAATAGAAAACTTTAAGAATATTGTACGCGTTGATATTACTTCAGCTTATGATTTGATTGACATAGAAAAAGAAGATATCAAAAATAAAATTAAATTAAAACTTAACAAAGATGTTAAAATCAGTTGGAAAGTAAATCCGGATATAATAGCGGGTTTGGTTTTCAATATTAATGATACTGTAGTAGACAACAGTGTTAAGCATAAATTAGATAAACTTAGTAAAAATATAATAAAAGCATAAGAATAAAGCGATAAAGGGGAAAATGTATGGCAGTTATAAATCCTGACGAAATTAGCTCAATATTAAAAGAGAATATAAAAAATTATGAGTCAAAAGTCGAAGTATCAAATATTGGTACCGTGCTCGAAGTAGGTGACGGTATAGCGAGAATTTACGGACTCAGGAATGTAATGTCTAACGAGCTTGTTGAGTTTGAGGACGGTAAAGGTACTTTAGGTATAACTCTGAATTTGGAAGAAAGCAATGTTGGTGTTGTTATTCTCGGAGATTATATACATATTAAAGAAGGAATGACCGTTAAAACGACAGGCAGAATTGCATCTGTTCCTGTAGGAGATGCTCTTATCGGCAGAATAGTCAACCCGACCGGTCGTCCGATAGATGGTAAAGGTGATATAATATCAGACAAAACTCGTCCGATTGAACGTGTTGCCCCCGGAATTGTTGCAAGAAAATCAGTTCACCAGCCTCTTCAAACAGGGCTTACTGCGATTGATGCATTGACTCCGATAGGCAGAGGGCAGCGTGAATTAATAATCGGTGACAGACAAACCGGTAAAACCGCGATTGCAATTGACACTATCATTAACCAAAAAGGCGGTGACGTAATTTGTATTTATGTTGCAGTCGGTCAAAAAGCTTCTACTGTTGCCCAAATTGCTAAAACTCTTGAAAAACACGGAGCTATGGATTATTCAATCATAGTTGCAGCAAATGCTAACGAGCCTGCGCCGCTTCAATATATTGCACCGTTTGCCGGTGTTGCTATTGCAGAAGAATTTATGGAGCAAGGAAAACATGTCTTAATCGTCTATGATGATTTAACAAAACATGCTCAGGCGTACCGTGCAATGAGTTTGCTTTTAAAAAGACCCCCGGGACGTGAAGCATACCCTGGAGATGTATTTTATCTTCACTCAAGATTGCTGGAGCGTGCTGTAAAGCTAAGTGATGAACTTGGAGGAGGCAGTATAACTGCGCTTCCTATTATCGAAACTCAAGCAGGAGACGTATCGGCATACATTCCTACAAACGTAATTTCTATTACAGACGGACAAATTTTCTTGGAAACATCTTTATTCAATTCAGGCGTAAGACCTGCTATAAATGCCGGTATTTCAGTATCTCGTGTAGGTGGTGCTGCACAAACAAAAGGTATTAAACAGGTTGCAGGTAAGCTTCGTTTGGATTTGGCACAGTATAGAGAACTTGAAGCATTTGCGCAATTTGCCTCGGATTTGGATGCGGCTACCAAGAAGCAGCTTCTAAGAGGTGAAAAGCTTACAGAAGTTCTAAAACAACCTCAGTATAAACCTTTAACGGTTGCAGAACAAGTTACGATATTGTTTGCGGCGAACGAAGGTTATTTGGATGAAATAGATAATAAAAATATTACATCTTACAAAGCAGGTTGGTTTGAATTTTTTGAAGCAAACATGCCTGAACTTAACAAAGCATTAAATGAAGGTGCAAAACTTTCCGATGAGGATATAAAACTTCTAAAAGAAAACTTAGAAGCATATGGAAAAACATTAGGATAAACATATAATGCCAAGCTTAAAAGACATAAAAAACAGAATAAATAGTGTTCAAAATACTAAAAAAATCACAAAGGCTATGAAAATGGTTGCAGCAGCAAAGGTTAAAAAGGCCGAAACGACAGTAAAAGCTGCAAGACCATTTGCTGACGAGTTGTTGCATTTATTCAGAAAAATGCTTGCAACAGTAAGTGAGTACTCAGTTCAAGGCTTGAAACTTGAAAAAGGTATTGATAATTATCCTGTCTTAATCTCTTCAAGAACTATAAAATCAGAAGGTCTGCTTGTTATGACTTCAAACAAGGGTCTTGCAGGAGCATATAACGCAAATGTTATAAAAGCAGCTTTGCAGAGAGTCAAAGAAAATACGGAAAAGGGTATTAAAACCGTAATTTATCCTGTGGGACAAAAAGCTGTTTCTGCTTTTAAAAATAAAAAAGGAAACTATATTTTAAAAGAAGGATATCTAAAAGTCGCAAATGACCCGACTGCTACCGGTGCAAACTTAATTGCTGAGGATATAGCAGAAGACTTCGTAAAAGGTGAAATTGACGGTATTGATATATTTACAACACATTTCAACAATATGATGTCATACAATGTTGTTACGTGGAAAGTTTTGCCGGTAAAGGTAGAAAAAGCTTCACAAAATGAGATTGATCCTCTTATGGAATTTGAGCCGTCTGCTCATTCAGTATTGCAGCAGCTTGTTCCGATGTACATAACAAATTCTATTTATCAGGCGCTTTTAGAGGCAAATGCAAGTGAACTTGCTTCCAGAATGACTGCTATGTCAGCTGCTTCCAACAACGCTGAAGAAATGATTACAACGCTTACTGTTGATTATAACAAAGCTCGTCAAGGCGCAATTACGCAAGAATTGGTTGAAATTGTTTCCGGTGCTAACAGCGTTTCTTAGCTATGAATAAAAACTTATCTCTCTAGCTTGATTTTTTGCTAAAAGTTCTTTATATTTTTTAGCTTCATATTCAGAAACAAAATGTCCTGAAATACCAATTAATGTAAGTGCTGCTAACAAATTGGCACCTATTTCTGCAATTTTATTATTAAGTCTTTTCGTAAAAAAGCTTGCTCCAATTACTCCCCAAAAGGCAGAAATACCAAGCGAAAGATTTGCGAAAGTGTTCATTTTTTTGTGATGTTCTTTTATATCAGACTGAAACTTATCTGCAAAATTTTTATGCACAATATAATTTTTGGGCTCATTATTAGTACCGGTTTTAACCCCAATTTGCAGGTAACCGTTTTGCAACTGTTTTAAGATTTGAACATCTGTACTCATGTGAAAATCCTTAATTCTGAATATACAAAGTCGGTAAAGGGTAAAAATTGCCTGTATATGGACAAATGTTTACAAATCTTATAATTATTCATTCTTTTGTTTATAAACATAAGCAAGGATTTCAGCTACTGCTACATATAAATCAGAAGGGATAACCCCGTCAACAGGAACATTGTTATACAAAGCTCTTGCAACAGGTCTGTTTTCAACTATAGGTACTCCGTTTTCTTTTGCAATCTCTCTTATTTGGAAAGCTAAATAGTCAACCCCTTTTGCAACTACCATAGGCGCTGGGGCTTTTGTTTTATCATATTTGATTGCAACTGAATAATGAGTTGGGTTTGTAACGACAACATCTGCGCTTGGTACTGATGACATCATTCTTTGTCGCGCCATTTGCATTTGAATGGATTTTATTCTTGCCTTAACTTTAGGATCTCCTTCTGTATCCTTGTATTCATCTTTGACTTCTTGTTTTGTCATTTTTATTGATTTTTCAAACTCATAAGTTTGATACTTTTTATCTATATATCCTAAAACAAGCATCGCAAGGCACATATTTATAATCATGTTGATGAGAATTGAAATTATAATATGCAATGCAACAGGAGTTTCTAAACCAACAAGTCCCATCAAATCAGCTTTTCTCGCATTAACAGCAGAAAAACCGCAAGCTCCTACGACTACCAGCTTTAAAATTGACTTAGCGAATTCTACCAGAGAACGCGGCTCAAAAGGATTAAACATTCTTTTAGCATTCTGCAACATTTTTTTGGGAGAAAGATTTTCTAAATTGAACTTTACTTTTTCTAATGCAAAAACTTGTCCGACATCCATTCTTATAATAAGTATGGCAAATATAACAAGCAGAACAAAGAACGGAAGCACAATATAAGCCAGATACTGAAAATAAGGAACCAAAACTCCCATAACATTATTAGAATCCACAAGTTCTACATGCAAATTCGTAAACGTATTTCGAAGCATATTAAGCATTGTCTGGTACATATTTTTACCTAAAACCGCAAGCAGAGCAATACCTGCTGTCATAACTAACGCAGCATCCATATCGCGGCTTTTGGCAACATTGCCTCTTTCACGCTCTTTCCTCCGTCTTCGGGGGGTGGCTTCTTCTGTTTTTTCTGCTCCTTCGTTTCCCATAATTTCCTAAAATATTAGCGCTATTTGTGTTAAAAATCTTTGTATTAAAACTGATATATATTCTGCCATTGGTCTCATAAAAATAAGAGAAAGCATCAAGCCTAAATATATCTTTAGCGGCATAGACACCATAAAAATGTTCATCTGTGGCATCATCTTTGATGTAAAACCTAACAATATATCAGTAATAAAAAGTATGCCGAATATTGGCAGTGCTATGCTCAAACCTATGCTAAACATATGACTTGTAATTGTAATTATTTGACCTACCAATTCAGGAGAAAATGCTAATGTATATCCAATAGGCATTGTTTTAAAGCTGTTATAAATTGCAGAAAACAGCCATTGATGTGCGCCAAGTGCTATAAATAGCATTGTAGCAAGATATGTATATGCCTGAGTTATAACAGGAGAACTGCCTCCGGAAGTAGGGTTTAGAGCTTGGTCAGCTGATAGTCCCATTTGTATTGCAAACATATTAACTCCAAGTTCAACTCCCACAAAAATTATATTTGCACAAAACCCCATTGCATATCCGATTAAAAACTCCTTAAAGAGTATGAGCGTTAGTGCAGGAACCGATGTCGGTGCCGCAAAATTAGTATTATATTGCACAATAGGGAATAAAATAAAAGCAATTGTTGCTGCCAGCCATATTTTTACCATATTAGGTATAGGATATGTTGAAAAGAGCGGAGCTGATGCAAACAATCCGCCGATTCTTGTTATAATTGCCATAAAAAGTAATATATTGCTGACTGAAAATAATACATCTAGATTAAACATTATGCCCCGCCAATCAATTGAGGTATCATACCCATAAATTCATTTGTCGTGGATATAAAGACGCTAATCATCCATGGCAGTAAGAATATTAGCAGTAGCACACAGCCAACAATCTTAGGAACAAATGTTAGTGTTGATTCTTGGATTTGAGTAACTGTTTGGAAAATACTAACCATCAAACCCAAAACTACGCCTATGAGAAGAATCGGTACAGACATCTCTAGGGTCAAAATAAACATTTTTTGTAAAAGTGTAATAATTATATCTTGATTCATATTTTATAACCTATGTAACAAAGCTTTCTACCAGAGATTTAACAACCAAATACCATCCGTCTACCATTACAAACATAATTAGCTTAAACGGCAGCGCAATCATAGTAGGAGGCAAGAACATCATACCCATTGATACCAAAACAGACGAAACTACGATATCAATAACCAAAAAAGGTAAATAAACTACAAAACCGATTGTAAACGCAGTTTTTAGTTCACTTAAAATAAATGACGGCAACAAAATGTATGTTGGCAAATCTTCCTTAGTTTTTGGTTTTTCTATTTTTGCCATTCTGACAAAAAGCGCAAGTTCCTTTTCGTGCGTCTGTTTGAACATAAAATCTCTAATCGGAGCTATGCCTCTATCAAGTGCTGCCTGTTGCGTTATTTGATTTTTCATATAAGGCTGAAGCGCATTATCATTAATTTTATTAAATGTCGGAGCCATAATAAAAAATGTCAAAATAAGTGCTAAACTTGTTATAACTTGGCTTGGCGGTAAGTTGCCTGCTCCGAGCGCTTGTCGTGTCAGAGCAAGAACGACAACAATTCTAATAAAACTTGTTGCCATAATAATGATACTTGGCGCAAGAGTCAATATAGTTAACCATATTAATATTTGCAAGCCATTTGTAAAATCTTGAGGTGTATTTGCCTGCTGCATCCCGATATTAATATTCGGGAAGGTTAAAGCTGCTTCAGACGGTACAATACATAGTAGTATTGTAAATATTGCAGCCAATATTATAAAACCCAATTTTTTCATTATACTATCCCTAATATATTCCCAAGAAAGTTATACACTCTCCTCCACCTATATATTAGCAAATTTAGTGCAATCATGGCAAATTAAGTATCTAATGTTAAGATTTTATAAGCTTAATTACTGTTAAGTTTTTTAGAAGCAGCCTCAACACGCTTTTTTGCTTGTTTTTTTGTTTTTTTGAGTCGTTCTTCTTTAAGCTTTTTATTTCTTTCTTTAATTTCTTTTTTCGTTCTTGGCTTTGCTATATATTCGTCTTTTGTATTTGTAACTTTGTATGCTTTCTCTTTTTCTAATTTTTGGTATTTTTTTACGTTTACATCTAATTCATTAGTATTTTCCTGAATCTCTGATTTATTTTGTATTTCATCTGCTTTTTGTTTGTCTGAATCTTCAATAATTTGAACCTTATCCTCTTTATCTGAATTTTTATTTTCAACTTTATCAACAATTGCTTCTTCTTTAATTTCTGACATTTCTTCTTCAGCACTCTTATTTTTGTTTTCTTCATTCAAAATGGGTTTATCAGTGCTTTCATTTTCTGTTGTTTCAGTATTTTTATCAGCCTCATCAGAAGGCGTTTCTTGAACGTTTTCGTCCTTGATAGGGGTTTGTGTACTATTTTGTAATTTAATATCTTCTACAGGCTCATCTGTACCCTCAAATTTGCATTTATCAATCTCTTTATAAACAACTTGAGGAACGTTTAATCTTTTAATCTTTTTTAGCATCCTTTTTCTGTCTTTTTCAAATTGTTCTTTAACTGCTTCAACTTCAAAAGCCGTCGTTGCAGAATATCTCCTTGCATACTGTAGGGCAACAGAGCCACAATCATTGGATTTTTGGAATTTAAATATATTAAACTCTAAAATAACAGGTATTCTATGTTCACTTATCATAACAAAATCAATTATTGCAGAATTTTTTTTATCATCAAAAGTAAGTGCGCTCGGGCAATTTAAGCTGTTAAGATATCCTTTAAACTGTTTTACTTGATCAATCGGTGAATATGCGTTAGGGAAATGATGAATAGCAATCATTTCTGACCAAGTATTATATGTCTCTCTTTGTTTAAAATACTCATTTAAATAGCCGTTAGTTTCTTTATCTTTTATACTGTATAAAAGTGTATATTTTTCACCATTTAACTTTATAGAATAGTTATCGCTAATTTTTTTCGCACTAACTGATGAAACACTCATTATTAATATTACAAATATTGCTAAAATCTTTTTCATAAAAAATTCTCCCTAATAAGAGAATACCATACGCAATAATATTTGTACAATTTTATCTAAGAAGCAAAAGCACGTCTTATTAACTCAGCAGGCTCACCGAGTGCTGTAGTATACTCCATGAATTCATTATCCGGTGCAAAATATTTTCTCAGCGCATTACGGTTTGTCACTTTTTCCAGACAAACAAATGAATCCACATTATCCTTCAAGTATCCCGCGAAAATCCTTTGCTTATGGGATAATTGATAATCCTTTAAGTTCTTGACGATATACATATATTAATATTATATATCATGTAGATGTATATTTAAATCCATGATACACAAAAATTTACAATAATAACAAAACCCTCTCCTAGAGGAGAGGGCTTGGGTGAGGTGAAATACCTCATAAAAAAAAAGCCTGACTCGAAAGTCAGGCGAAATATCAACCAACAATTTCTTTAACTTCTGCTTGAAGGTTCTTTGCATCAATCTTAATGCTTGGTCCCATAGTTGTTGTCAAATAAATTGACTTAACGTAAGTACCTTTAGCTGCTGATGGCTTAGCCTTCAATATTGCTTCTACAAACGTACCATAGTTTTTAACCAAGTCATCGTTTGAGAATTGAACTTTACCAATCGGGCAGTGAATCATACCTTGCTTATCAGCACGGAATTCAACTTTACCTGCTTT
>CACZPB010000077.1 GCA_902782905.1 uncultured bacterium | reverse complement strand
ATATCTTACTGAAAAATTCTTTTATCAGATTCTTTCTTGTTACGACAATCTTGGGTTCAAAATACGGTGTGATACCTTCCCTATATTGTTTTACTATTTCTGCTTCCAAATCATTAAGTGAAAAACTACTTAACTTTTCAACCAAGTTCTTGTCAGGCACTGTTTGCGTATGACTATCGAGCCGATAATGCCAAATTTTCTTCGGATTTAAATTTATATCAAATAATGTTGTCCATATGTCCTCATCATTTGCCATATCATTATGTTTGAAATGAAAATAATTAGCCGATGCATTCGGATATTTTGCATCAATTTCTTTTGCAATGTTTGATTTTTTTAAGGTTTGCAAAACATTTTTGTTCCATTTTTCTGATTTTATACATCTTATACCAAAAGTTGTTTGCTTATTTACTGTTTGAACATGCATACTCAAAACCTTTCTATTCATTTAAAATCTTAGCAGAACTATCTAAGTTTTTCAAAAGTCCTTCATTGCCTTTAGTAAGTCCTCTTTGCCTCAACGCTGTTGCTATAGCTTGTGCAAAATTAGGTGCTTTTCCTTCTGAAACTGCTTTATAATAATCATTCTCAAAATCGGAACCAATCCTCAATGACCAGTTACCTTCTGTAGTTCCTGGGCGGTTATAGGTTTTGCCTATACCCCAGAAATCAGCAAAGAATATTTGTACACGCCTTGCAGGGCTTGTAAATAGTTCTGCAAAACTTGCCTGCATAAACTTCTTTTTATCGTGTCTTATTTCTTTTTTATATTGTTCTAGTTGTTTTTTTGTTGCTCCCAAAGGTGCTGTGTCCTCAGCCAGCATTGCGGTTTTATCCAAAAAATGTTTTGTATCATTATCTAAAGTTGTTTTGCTGAAAATATTTTTTATTTTTTCTAAAAAGCTTCTGTCTTCAGGCAGAATGGTATTTTTAACCTTGTCAAAAAATTGTTGTGTATATTCAATAAATGATTGATTATCGTGTGATCCAATCATTATGACATTTCTCTGAGGGGTATCTTTTCCTCTGTAATCGAATTGGGTTACAGAAATGCCGGAAAGATCAAGTTTTTTCATAACATCTTGTGTCGGTTTGTTCGGGTCTCCCAGATCTTCACAAATTATGGACTTTTTGTCTAAACCGTGTTCTTGAGCCGATTTTAAGATGATTTTTTCTAATATATTTGAGTATTCGTCTTGTGTTTTTTTGTATTTGCCTACAGAATAAATTCTGCCTGAGTTTTCGGCTGTCATTTTAGCATCTTTCACCGAGTAGATAAAAGGATCAACAAGTCCGATTATGTGGTCTATTCTCAGTCCTCCCGGAAAACTTTCAAAGTATTTATCGTATTTTGCTTTTAAAATTTTCCCTGCATCTCCTAAAGAACCGTCTTCATTGAAGATTTTTTCCGGTTTAAAATAACCGAATCCCCATCTCTGTCCGTCAGGTGAAAAATAATCCGGCGGACAACCGATAGCTTTGCCTTCCAAATAAAGATTTTGGTTAATCCATTCGTCTGCAGCAGGCTGTGCAACAGGAGAATCGCCGATAATTTTTATTCCTGATTTTTTTGCAAGCGCATTGGATTCCTTATTTTCCATCTCAATTAAAAACTGCTGGAAAGAAAAATAATCAATTTCTCGGGCATATTTGGTTTTTAACAGGTGTAGATGCAAATCTGTTATAATTTTTTCTTTCGGATTCCTTGGGCTATATAGATATTTATCGACATCATTCCATTCTGTCCACGGGGCTTGATATTGCCTATCCAAAACTCTGTATATAGCAGCTTTTTCAAGTTCTTTACCGTTAGTCGATTTGAATTCATTAAATTCCGAATGCAGCAATTTGCCTTTTTTAAAGTTAGCATAAGCAATTCTTAATGCCTGTTCGTAATCAGAAGAAACTTGTTTATAGTTTACGTTTTGGGATTGATTGCCATGTTTAACGATTTTTTCAAAGATATTTTGAGGTAAAATCTTTCCATATTTGTCTGAAGTTAGTTTTTCAAGCGGTATCATGAATATATTTTTAGCGGAAGATTCCGGTGCATACGGAGAAGGGTCTCCGAGCTTTCTGAGCCCGTTAGGCTCTTGTTGAATACCAGTTATGCCGTGAGATTTTAAAAACGGAATTAATTTGGTTTGCACGGTTCGGGAAAAAAGAGAGCCTATTCCCGTGTTTTCTTCTGCAATAGCCGGTGCGGCAGAATTGTGTATAATAACATCAACTTGCTTGTTTAAAAGTTTTAGTCCTTCGTTAACGGACTTTGTATAAATCTGCATTTCTTTTGTGCTAGGCTTTCTGCCAAAAGAAGCATTACTAACCGACTGAATTTGCATACACACTCCTAGTACTACTTGCGCTATGTACATTTTAAAACCGCTAAAAATTTTTTTTGCGTTAAAAAATAAAATATTCTTTATTTATGTTATCATAAAGACAAATATTTATACAGGAGAAATTTTTATGCAAGCAAGACGTGCTGCGAGAGAACTCGCACTTATATTATTTTCACAATTTGAAAAAGAAATTACAAAATATTCAAAAAAAGATTTTGAAGAAATTATGGTTAAGTCAGTAAGAATTCTTTCAAATTCAGCTTCGGAAGAATTAAAACTGACAGTTGGTTCTTTAATTGATTTAAAAGATGCTCTTGAAACTTATGAAGCAGAACATGAATCAAATCTTTCCCGCCCGATGGGTGCTAAAAATAAGCCGGTACAAATTCCAATGACAGACGAGATGATTTCAAAAGTAGATTCAATGCTTGATGTGGCGGAAAAGGCAATTTTGGCATTAGAAATAGCTGAATTTACAACACTAGAGAGCCAATCAGAGGTTCAGAATTATACGATAGAAATTGCGGAAGCATTTAAAAATAATCACAAGGCAATAGACGCTGAAATCCAAAAATATTCAAACGGGTGGGATATATCAAGGCTTGTCAAAATGGATAAAGATATCTTGAGAATTGCGATTACGGAGCTTTTATATACAAAAGGTGCTCCCGTAAAAGTAATCGTAGATGAAGCAGTAGAACTTGCAAAAAAATATTCAACGGAAGATTCTTCATCTTTTGTTAACGGAATATTGGCAAAAGTTATAGTAGAAAACGGATTGAAATAGTAAGCAGGCTTTAGTAATTCCCTCGCCCTATGGGAGAGGGTTAGGGTGAGGGGGTATATTGTTTAATTTTTTTGACAAACTTAAAAATACAGTATCTAAAACTGCGCAAGCGCTTGTTGGGAATGTTGTCGATGCGGTTTCGGAGGAGGAAGAATTCTCTGATTTTGTGTTGGATGATATGGAGGATACTCTAATCAGCGCTGATTTGGGCGTAACTTATGCTTCAGAGCTTGTCGATAAACTAAGAGGTCAAACTAAAATTAAACCTTCACAAGTTAAAGAATTTTTGCGTGAAGAATTTCTTAGAACGCTTGCTCAAACCGGAAATGCAAAGCTTAATTATAAAGAAAATGAATTGAATATTTATTT
>CACZPB010000076.1 GCA_902782905.1 uncultured bacterium | reverse complement strand
GCTTGGAACATTCTGTTTCTGCCTTGTTTTGCGGAACCGCCTGCTGAATCTCCCTCAACGATAAAGATTTCGCATTTTTCAGGCTCTCTGTTTGAGCAGTCTGCAAGTTTACCTGGGAGTGTAGAGTTTTCAAGAACTGATTTTCTTCTTGTTAATTCTCTTGCTTTACGAGCGGCTTCACGGGCTCTTTGAGCTTGGAGAGTTTTTTCAATAATTGTTCTTGCAATCTTAGGATTAAACTCTAACCATTCCTGCAATTTTTCTCTTACAACATCTTGAACAGCACCCATTGTTTCAGAGTTGCCAAGTTTTTCCTTTGTTTGACCTTCAAACTCCGGATTTTCGATTTTTACTGAAACAATTGCGGTCAAACCTTCTCTAACATCATCGCCCGAAAGGTTTTGTTCTGAGTCTTTTAGAATTTTATTTGTTCTTGCATAATCATTCAAAACACGTGTAATAGCGTTTCGGAAGCCTGTTAAGTGAGTTCCGCCCTGATGAGTGTTAATATTGTTTGCAAAAGATAAAATTGACTCGTTATAAGAATCCGTATATTGCATAGCAACTTCTACTCTGGTTGTTCCGACCATTTTGTCCATATAAATAGGTTCTTCAAACAACGGTGTTTTGTTTTGGTTCAAAAATGTTACATAACTTGCAATACCGCCTTCATAGTGGAAGGTTTCTTCTTTTCCTGTTTTGTCGTCGTGAAGAATAATCTTTAAGCCTTTGTTCAAAAACGCCATTTCTCTAAAGCGAGTACCTATTATATCAACATCAATCTCTGTTGTTTCTGTAAAAATTTCAGGGTCAAGCCAGAACGTAGACTTTGTACCTGTTTTAGTTGTAGTTACAGTCTTTTCTACAGGAGAAATCGGTTCGCCCCTTAAATATGTTTGTCTCCAAACATATCCGTCACGAGAGACTTCTACTGTCATTTTTTCAGATAGAGCGTTAACAACAGATGCGCCAACACCGTGGAGGCCGCCTGAAACCTTATATCCGCCGTCGCCAAACTTACCGCCTGCGTGTAGCACGGTATGAACGATTTCTAAAGCTGATTTTCCAGAATCTTCCTTTATATCAACAGGAATTCCTCTGCCGTTATCTTCAACAGTTACACTGTTATCTTTGTGAACAGTAACATGAATTTCGGTACAATAGCCCGCCAAAGATTCATCAATCGAGTTATCAACAATTTCATATATACAATGGTGCAAGCCGCGTTGAGATGTTGAACCGATATACATACCGGGACGCATTCTTACAGCTTCCAACCCTTCTAATACACGTATATTACTAGCGTCATACCCCTGTGCCATTTATCCCCCTTTACCCATTAACGTTTACACCTATATTGTATCACAAAAACAAAAAAGTGAGCAAGCATAGTGACATGGCGGGCAATATACAAAATTTATCAAAACGTTTAATCTTGGATATGAAAAAATTTTTGTTTATTATCTGTTTTATAATACTTCCTGTTTTTGCTTATGAAGTTTATTCTCCTGATAACTACAACTACAAAGAAAGCGGAGATAAACTCCTTTTTGTTGTAGATTTTTCTAATAGCATGAGTGAATATTTAGAACATAAAACTAAAGTTAATCAAGTAAAAGAAATGATGAATTATATTCTTCCGCAGATTTCTCCGGAAACAAAAGTCGGCTTGAGGGTTTATGGTCACACTTGTAATCTTATTGCTTTTAACGCTTGCAGAAGCTCAGAGCTAATAGTTCCTTTGGGATTAAAAAATGCCTCTACTATTTCCGGTGAGATAACGAGGCTTAGACCAAGAGGTATGACACCGATAACTTATTCGCTCAAACAAGCCGTAAAAAAGGATTTAAACGGATTTGACGGAGTAAAACATATTATATTGTTGACGGATGGCGGCGAAAATTGTGATGAAAGTCCCTGCGATTATTCAATAGAGCTTATGAAAACAAGACGGGATATAAAAATAGACGTCATAGCGTTTAATGTTAATGATGAGGATGATTTGGCGCAGCTGAAGTGTACGGCAGATGTCACAGGAGGTATGTTTTCTGAAGCTAATACGAGAGCCGAACTCTTTCGCTCAATGGAAGATATGATACTTCCGCACAAACGTGTCGAAGCAATGATTTATACGGGGGAATAGCATTATCGTAACGAATTGACTATATTCAAAGCTTCTTATTCTTTTTTTACTTCATATTCAAGATGTTCTATGATATTATTTTTAAAACATTTATCATTCTACTATTATATCTGTAAAGCGTTAGATATGGAATTGGGCGCATTGTTGCGCTGATAATTTAACAGGCGTGAGAGTATACTCTCACGCCCAATAAAGAATTAAATTACTTTGCAAATGAATTATTTGATCTTGAAGAAATTTCTTCCTTAAGTTTTTCAATAAATTCATCGACATTCATTGTTCCGATTTGACCTATTCCGCGCGCACGGACAGCAACCGAATTTGTTTCGATTTCTTTGTCACCGATTACACAAACGTAGTTGATTTTTTTGTCTTGCAGACTTTCTCTAATCTTGTAGTTCATAGATTCAGAGCGATCATCAAGATTTACCCTGATACCTGCTTCGCGCATTTTCTTATAAACTTGTTCTGCGAAATCAACGTGTTTTTCATTAGAAATCGGAACGATTGATACTTGAGTCGGCGCAAGCCATGCAGGGAAGCATCCTGCATAATGTTCAATCAAGATACCATGGAATCTTTCCATAGAACCGAAGATTACACGGTGAAGCATGAGAGGTGTCTTCATGCTGCCGTCTTTATCTTGGTATTTGATATCAAATCTTGCCGGCAAGTTAAAGTCAAGCTGAATTGTAGCACATTGCCATGTTCTTCCGATTGCATCTTTAACTTTGAAGTCAATTTTCGGCCCGTAGAATGCGCCATCACCTTCGTTAATGTCGTATTTCATTCCTCTGCGTTCCATGGCTTCTTTTAGCCCTGCTTCTGCTTTGTTCCAGTTTTCAAGTTCACCCACATAGCTTTCAGGACGAGTAGAAAGTTCAACTTCAAACTCCATACCGAAAATTGCCATTGTATCGGCAACAAAGTCAATAATAGCATTAATTTCATCTACCAACTGTTCAGGAGTACAGAATATGTGAGCATCGTCTTGAGTAAATCCTTGAACACGAGTTAGACCGGAAAGAGCTCCTGATTTTTCTTTTCTGTAAACAGTACCCAACTCTGCCATTCTTAAAGGAAGTGAACGGTAAGAATATCTGTTTGCTTGATATATCAAAATATGAAACGGACAGTTCATAGGCTTAACAACAAACTGATCATCAGAATCCTCATCTTTTTGAACAAAGAACATATTCTCTTTGTAATGATCCATGTGACCTGAAATTTCCCAAAGAGTAGATTTAGCTATTTGAGGAGTGTTAACAATTACATATCCTCTTTTTCTATGTTCTTCTCTCCAATAATTTTCTATTTGTTCACGAACGCATGCAAGGTTCGGATGCCAAAGAACAAGGCCTCCGCCCATTTCTTCCCGAGTTGAGAATAGGTCTAATTGTTTGCCGAGTTTTCTGTGGTCGCGTTTTTCAGCTTCTTCGATAAATGTCAAATATGCTTGCAGGTCTTCTTTGTTCCAATACGCTGTTGCATAAATTCTTTGAAGCATTTTGTTCTTCTCGTTGCCGCGCCAATATGCACCTGCAACCTTAAGAAGTTTTATTGCGTTACCTTTTATGTAAGAAGTATTAGGAATGTGCGGTCCTGCGCAAAGATCGTTAAACAGAACATTTCCATCCTTATCTTTAGTTAGGTATAAAGTAGGATTATCATTTCTGTGTTCTTCCAAAAGTTCTGCCTTATAAATTTCACCTTCTGATTTGAATTCGGCAATCTTTGCATCTACATCCGTTACTTCATATCTTTCGAATGTCAAATTTTGTTTGATAATGTTTTTCATTTCTTCTTCGATTTTTGCTAAATCTTCTTGCGTGAAGGCATAACCGTCAGTCAAATCAAAGTCATAATAAAATCCGTCATCTGTTGCCGGCCCGATAGCCAACTTTGCCTGCGGGAACAGCTTTTGTACGGCTTGCGCCATGATGTGAGAACATGAGTGTCTAAGAGTTCTCAAAGTTTCGTTGTTTTTTTCCATTTTCTATCCTTTCTTCTACGGGTAAATCTTTTATTACTTCCGGCTTGTAGTCACACCTACCGCCCCATTACATTTACCCACGGGTGGATCCCCTTAACTATTACAAGAGAAGTTTATCACAAACTGTAAGAATTTTGTATATTTATTCTCTGCTGAGTGATAATAAAACTTCTTGCGGTATATATGTGTTTTTTACGCCTGAATCGGTGTTTGCCATAAAAAATTCAACAGTCTCGCCTTTATTTATGCCAAGCTTGTCAAATGGAATAGAGATGTCTATAACATCTTTATAAACTATTTTCATGCCTTCAGGATTATCCAGAGTCCATATGTTTTGGTGTTTTACGGCTGTGAGTCGCGGCGGATACAGCGTATCTCTGACAAGAGTTAGTGTTATTTCATGTTCAAATTTTT
>CACZPB010000075.1 GCA_902782905.1 uncultured bacterium | reverse complement strand
TACGGCACAACTGTTTTCGGGTGTAAAAGGCAAGATTGCAAGTGCATTTTTATCCGGCGTACTTAGTTTAATGGGCAGCGGACTTAATAGAGCAGTTAACCCTAAAAAACCTGAGCCGAAGGAGGGTGTGAATGCTTAAGCTAATTCTCGAACTATTTTTAAGACATTTTGCTTTAACGTTTCATAGTCCTTGTTATTGTCGATTATATAGTCCCACTCCTGAATATTATCCAAATCGACTTCGGTAACATCGTCTTCTCCAACGAGTTTTCCTCCACGAGCTTCACGAATATTTCTATCTGCTTCTACTCTTATTGATATTGCGCCTGCGGATTTAAAAACTTCGTATTCGTGCTTTATTCTGACATCTGTTACAACGATATTTCCATCTTGTGCTATAATCTTCTCAAGCCAATAATCAGGGCTTTGAGTTCTGCCCCAGTTCCCTAAATCTATTAATCCTTGACGGTACTTTGGCTTATTTGCTTCAATCTCTTCATAAGAAAGGTTATTGAGCTTACCATACTCTATCTTAATGATATCGCCCATTGCGCACCTCTTAAAGCTTGGCATTTTCTCCATCAAAATCTTTGCCGCAGTATCTTTTCCTGAATATTGTTTCCCTGAAAAAATTATTATTTTGTCTGCCATAATTTCCTCACTCTAGTGGATCATAACCGCCTTCATTCAGCGGATGACACCTTGCTATACGTTTTATCCCAAGCCAGCTGCCTTTAAATGCACCATATTTTTCTATTGCCTGTCTTGTGTACTCGGAGCATGTCGGATAAAACCTGCATCTTTTCGGAGTATAGGCAGAAATTTTTTGATAACACCATATAAGAGCCAGCAAAAACTTTTTAAGCATACTAAAATCTTAGCACGAAAATTGTAAACTTTTGTAAACATGAGGCTAAAACCATGGCAATTATTGAGAAGATATATACTTTATGTATATAAGGAACGAGGATTTTATGGCAGCAGTATTAAACTATACTACAAATATTAACGGCTGTAGCTCTACGAAGAGTTTTTCTTGGAGTTGGGACTGCTGTAATGATTGGCACCGCGGAACAGGCAGACCGATTTTGTTCAAGTTTGGCGGTAACAATTGCTGTGCAAATATGAGCTTTGGAAAATCATTTCTTGCAGGTCTTGGCGGTGGACTCGGTTGGGGACTTGGTAATATGTTTGGCGGCGGATTTATGTATCCGATGTCAAGCTGTTGTTGGATGTGCTAAATTTTCAAATATGCTTCTGTCAAATTCGTGGAAATTGTGAATAATTTTTTCCACTCCGTCTATTTTTTGATAGAATTCATCAGGTTCTAAAGAAGCAATAGCAATAATTTTACCGATTCCGGCACTTTTCGCCGAGTTTATTCCTGCAATTGCATCTTCTACTACCACACAATCTTTTGGCTCCAGACCTATTTTTTCTGCTGCAATTAAAAATATGTCAGGCGCAGGCTTTCCGGGAATTGTTCCGTTGGAATAAACAATTTTATCCAAATAAAACCATTTTTCAAGTTGAAATTCTTTAATGTAGAATTCAACATTATCCCACTCAGACATTGTTGCAATTGTGCGCGGAATATTGTTTTCCTTAAGGAAATCCAAAAGTTCAATTGCGCCATCTGCAAGTTTAAAATTTTCAGGGTCTAGAAGGCAGCGCTTTCTATAAAGCGCCTCTTTTTCTTTGCCATACTTTTCAACCATCTCTTTAGTGGGTTTTTTGCCGATTGCGTACTCAATAATATCTTCGTTTGTATGCCCGAACATTTTTTCGCGCATTTCTTCGTCAGTGAAAGGTTTTTCTCTCAAAAGCGCAGAGAACTCCCTCCAAGCATCATAATGAAGTTTGGAGTCCCAATAGAGCGTTCCGTTGAAGTCAAAAATTATACCCTTCATAAAGTGGAAACTAACCTTCCAGAATTTTTCTGATAAGTTCGTTAACCGTTTTCGGATTAGCTCTGCCTTTTGTTTCTTTCATAACCTGACCGACAAAGAAGCCTAAGAGATTTGTTTTACCGTTTCTATACGCTTCGATTTCAGCTGGGTGAGAATTTACAACTTTTTCAACAATTTCTTTAATTGCGCCTTCATCGGAGATTTGGCTTAAGCCTTTCTTCTCAACAATAGCAGATGCTTTTTCACCTTTGGTTATCATATCTTCAACAAGGATTTGTTTACCGATGTTGTTGGAAATTGTTCCTTTTTCAATCAAAGATATTAGCTCTGCGAGGTTTTCCGGCGTAAGCTTTGTCTCTGTAATCTCTACTTTATTTTCCTTTAAGTATGCGGCAATTTCGCCCATAATAAAGTTTACGGCAGTTTTCGGGTTTGCACCGAGCTCAAGTGTTTTGTCGAAGAACAGGGCAAGCGGCATTTGCTCTACAATAACCGAAGCATCATATTCACTAAGTCCGAGCCCCATAAATCTTTGAC
>CACZPB010000074.1 GCA_902782905.1 uncultured bacterium | reverse complement strand
TCCGATTGTTCCAAAGCATTATTTTAAGCCTTATTCTGACAAAGGAGCTTCCGTTTTCAATGCTTTCTTAAGCCCGAACACAAATCCTAAAACGATTGTATCTAATGGCGCTTTTATACTTAAAGAGTACGTTGCGGCTCAAAGAGTAGTATTTGAAAGAAATCCGAATTATTACAAAATAAATTTAGATAATGAAAAATTGCCATATTTAGATAAGCTTATTTATCTGATAGTTGGCGATACTAATAATGAAATCTTAAAGTTTGAAGCAAAAGAAATTGACGTCTTGTCTTTGAGGGGTGATAGTGTTGCGCGATATAAAGCACAAGAGGATAAATCTGATTTTAGTATATACAATCTTGGTCCTGATACCGGAACGATGTTTGTTGCAGTAAATCTGAATAACCGCAGAGATAAGAATTGCAAATTTTACGTGAATATAGTAAAACAGCAATGGTTTCAGGATAAGAACTTTAGAGCAGCAATAGACTGGGCAATAGACAGAAAGGGAATGGTTCAGAATATTGCCTATGGTGTAGCAGAGCCTCTATTTACGGCTGAGAGTCTTAACTCTATTTATTTAAACAAATCCATAAAAGGTCATTCTCAAGACTTAGCAAAATCAAAAGAGCTTCTAAAAGCATCGGGGTTTTATTTGAAAGGCAAAAAACTCTATGACAAAAACGGAAACAGAGTTGAGTTTGACCTGTTCACAAATGCAGGCAATCTTGAGCGAGAAGCGATTGGAGTTATGATAAAGCAAGATTTGGAGGAACTTGGAATGAAGGTTAACTTTAAACCTATAGAATTCAATTCTCTTGTTAACAAGCTTACAAATACTCACGATTGGGATTTGGTAATAATGGGGCTTACAGGCACTCCACTTGAACCTCACGACGGAAAAAATGTATGGACATCTAAAGGTTCTCTGCATCTTTTTAATATGCGAGAGCCGAATTATAATATTGACGACAGACTTGATTGGGAAAAAGAGCTTGATGATATCTATAGAGAGGGAGCGTTAAAGCTTACGTATGATGAAAGAAAGCCCATTTATGACAGATATCAGCAAATTATATATGATGAAAAGCCAATCATATATTTGTATTCACCAATTAGAATTACAGCAGTTCGTAAAAAATTAAAAAATATTTTTCCGACTCCGCTCGGCGGAATATTATATAATTTGGATGAAATTTATATAGGGAAATAGGATGGAAATTCTTAAATATATCTTAAAAAGAACACTACAGGTTATACCGCTTATGATAATTGTGTCTGTTATAAGCTTTTTTATCATAAGGCTTGCACCGATTGATCCTCTTGCGGAATTAAGACTTAACCCTTCAATCTCGCAAGAAACTTTGGATAAGGAAATTAAGCGGCTCAATTTGGATAAACCGATTGCCGTTCAGTATTTTTCTTGGGCAAAGTCTTTTATCAAAGGCGATTTGGGTTATACTTCAGCAGGAGAAAGAGTTTCCGTAAAATTAAAAGAAAGAATTCCTAATACACTTCTTTTAACTGCAATTGTAATTTTTATGACATGGCTGGTTGGAGTTCCTTTAGGAATTGCGGCTGCGGTAAATAAGGAAACTGCATTTGATAGGCTTTTGACAGTAGTTTCGAGTATCGGTATGGCAATTCCTTCATTCTTCTTCGCGATTTTGATGCTTATGTTTGCGGTAAAAACGGGGTGGTTTCCAGTTGGAGGGCTTACAAGTTATTATTATAATGAGCTTGGTTTTTGGGGGAAAATCTTGGATTTAGCAAAACATTTGGCTCTTCCGGTGCTTGTTCTATTTACGATTTCTCTATCAGGACTCCAACGTCAAATGAGAGCAAATATGCTGGAAGTTTTGGATAGTGATTATGTAAAATTTGCCAGAGCGAAAGGATTAAGTGAGTTTAAAGTTGTGTTTAAACACGCTCTAAGAAATGCTGTTAACCCAATGATAACTCTTTTGGGGTTTGAGTTTGCAGGACTTTTAAGCGGAGCAGCATTAACAGAATATGTTTTTCAATATCCGGGACTAGGAAGACTAATTCTTGAAGCAGTTATGAAGTCTGATATAAATTTAGTAATGGCATCTTTAATGATGGGAACAATTATGCTAATTCTTGGTAATTTGCTTGCAGACATTCTTCTTATGTTAACTGATCCCAGAACAAGAAAAACGCAGGAGGCAAAATAAAATGGAAGTTATAAAAAAAATACTCCAAGATAGATTTGCCGCTTCTGCGTTGATTATTTTAATATTTTTGTATGTAATAATACTTTTTGCAGATTTTATTTCACCATACTCAAGTACATATTCAAATAGAGCTCTGTCTTATGCTCCTCCATCACAAATATATACAATTAATGAAAGAGGTAAATTATCTTTCCCATATACTTATAATTACATTAGAGAATATAATCCCGATT
>CACZPB010000073.1 GCA_902782905.1 uncultured bacterium | reverse complement strand
TGTATCTATTTTGGAAATTGGTGATGGTGTTCACGAAGTTCTTTCAACATCAGGTGATACTCACTTAGGCGGTGATGACTTCGACCAAAAAATTATTAACTGGATTTGTGAAGAATTCAAAAAACAAGAAGGCATGGATCTTTCAGGTGACAAACAGGCTATGCAGAGAATCAAGGAAGCTGCAGAAAAAGCAAAATGCGAACTTTCTTCAGTCGTTGAAACAACAATCAGCTTACCGTATATCACAGCTGATGCTAACGGTCCAAAACACTTAGAACTTTCTCTTACAAGAGCTAAGTTTGAAGAACTTTCACATGATTTGTTAGAAAGATGTAAAAAACCTGTTGAACAAGCATTATCTGATGCAGGATTGAGCAAAAATGATATTAATGAAGTTGTGTTAGTAGGTGGTTCAACTCGTATTCCTGCAGTACAACAACTTGTTAAAGAATATACAGGCAAAGAACCTAACCAATCAGTTAACCCTGATGAAGTTGTTGCAGTCGGTGCAGCTGTTCAGGCAGGTGTTCTTGCTGGTGAAGTTAAGGATATCGTTCTTCTTGACGTAACTCCTCTGACACTCGGTATTGAAACTTTGGGCGGTGTTATGACAGCTTTGGTTCCGCGTAACACAACAATCCCTGTTTCTAAATCACAGGTATTCTCAACAGCTGAAAACAACCAAACAGCAGTTGATATTAACGTACTTCAAGGTGAAAGACCAATGGCAGGTGATAACAAATCTTTAGGTATGTTTAGACTTGAAGGTATTGCTCCTGCAATGCGTGGTGTTCCGCAAATTGAAGTTACTTTTGATATCGACGCTAACGGTATTGTTAACGTTTCAGCTAAGGATAAAGCAACAGGCAAAGAACAAAAGATTACAATTACAAATTCTTCTAACCTTTCTGAAGCAGATATCGACAAGATGGTTAAAGAAGCTGAAGCTAATGCATCTGAAGATAAGAAGAAAAAGGAAGAAGCAGAAATTAAGAATAATGCAAGCTCTTTCATAACTTCAGCTGAAAGATTAACTAAGGACTTTGAAGGCAAAATCTCAGAAGAAGACTTGAAGAAGTTGAACGAACAAAAAGACGCACTTCAAAAAGCTTTGGATGAAAATAAACCGGCAGAAGAACTTAAGAAAATGTCTGATGAGCTTCAACAAACAATGTTTGCAATCTCTCAAAAGGCATACGAGGCTGTTCAAAAAGAAGGTGAAGCAGCAAACTCTGAAGCTAACAGCCAAGGTGCAGCTGAAGACAAAAAAGATGATGATGTAATCGATGCTGAGTATACAAAAGAATAGTTACTTTTTCTTTGATAAAACGAAACGGGCGGGTTGAAAAATTTTTCAACCCGCCCGTTAATATTAATAAGTAGCCGGTAGCACATCGCGTGCATTTTATGCAAAGACGTACTTAGCCGGCAATAAGGGTTTGAGCAAACTTTAGGCTCTCTGCACTAATATCGCCGCCCGCAAGTTCAGCTATTGCTTTCAGCTTATCATCACCTGTTAAAACAGAGATTTCTACACTTGTTTTGTCGTCCTGCGTCTTTTTAACATATATGTGTCTGTCTGATTTTGAAGCGATAATCGCTTGGTGAGTAATCATTATTATCTGCATATATTTTGCAAGCTCCCTAACCTCGTCTGCAACAGATTGTGAAGCTTTACCGGAAATTCCGGTATCAATTTCATCAAAAATTACGGTATCAATATTATCGCTTTGAGCAAAAATAGTCTTGATTGCCAGCATAACGCGCGAAATTTCACCGCCGGATGCAACTTTTGCAAGTGGTTTTAATCCTTCAGATACGTTTGTAGAAATCATAAATTCAACTTTATCGACTCCGTTTTGTGAGAGTTCGCAAGGTTCAAAAGCTATCTCAAATCTAACCTTTGGGAGCTCAAGTTTTTCCAGTTTTTCAACAATCAAAGAGGATAAAACTTCTGCGTATTTTTTTCTTTCCTCTGAAAGTTTTTGAGCTTTAGATAAAAGAGCTTGCCTTGCGGTTTCGATTTGATGCTCCAAATCTTCTATATTTTGAGTAGAAAACTCTATACCATCCAACTCCTGCCTTAGTTTTTCACCCTCTCTTATTACGTTTTCCAAAGTTCCGCCGTATTTGCGTTTCAGTTTGTCCAGAACAAATAACCGTTCTTGGATTGTGTTAATTCGTTCCTCGTCGTTTTCCAAAGAGGATGAATACTCTCTGAGAGTTGAAGAAATTGCTTTTAAGTTGTCAATTGCTCCAATAAGCTCTCCTTCAACCGCTTCTAGCGAACTATCCATAATAGCAGCCTTAGAAAGATTCGATTTTATTTGAGCTAATCCTTCAAGCACAGAACCGTCATCACCGGATATTGTCCAATAAGCGCTTCCGGTAAGCTCTTTCAGTTTTTCTACATTTTCTAAAACCGCAAGCTCATTGTTTAGTTTCTCATCCTCGTTAATCTCGCTGATGTTTGCGTCTTCTATTTCACCGACTTGAAACCTTAAAAAATCTATTTGTTCTTCAGTTTTATTTGCTGCATTCTTAAGCTCATCCAATTTTGAGAGCATTTCTTTGTAATGTGAAAAATCATTTTTATATTCTTCAAGCAGCACACCTTCCGTATTTTTTGCATAAGCATCCAAAAGAGAGATATGGTATTTTGGCTGCAAAAAAGAATATGTTTGATGCTGAGAGTGAATATCCAAAAATAATTCTCTAAAATTCTTCATGAACTCTTGGTTCACAAGCGAACCGTTAATTCTTATTCTTGAAGCGGTCGGAGTAATTTCTCTTGAAAGTACGATTTCATCTCCCCAAGAATCAATTCCGTATTCCTCAAATAAAGAAGTCAAATTTTGTTTTTTGTTTTTTATTGTTATTTCAATAATAGCTTTATCCGTACCGGTTTTTATAACTTCTTTACCGCACTTTGAACCAAATGCAATATCAATTGCATTAATAAGAATACTTTTGCCCGCACCTGTTTCACCGGTAATTATATTTAAACCGTCGGCCAAATCAAGTTCGAGCTCATCTATGAGTATATAATTTTTTATTAATATTCTTGATAACATATTAATTTTCGCTAACCGTTTTCATCATCTTCGTCAGAGTTTTCTTCTTCGTACTCCTCATCTTCATCATAATATTCTTCATCATCCTCTGAATACTCATCTTCTCCGTCTGAATAATCGTCGTCTTCTTCATATTCTTCATCCTCGTCAGAATATTCTTCATCCTCGTCAGAATATTCTTCATCTTCTTCATATTCTTCGGAATATTCATCTTCATCGTCAGAATATTCTTCTGATTCATCACCGTGTTCGACCTCGCCACCGTCTTCATAATTTTCTTCAGGACTATATTCCTCAACTTCTGATTCAGGTTCAAGTTCTTCTTTTCCGAGTTTTGATTTTACTGTTTCAAATTCTTTTTTTACTATGTCATGCCGGAATGTTAGCGACATCGGATTTGCAAGAGCTGACTTTAAAGCTTCATAATACTCATCAAGCTCTCCTATAAACTTATAAACTCTTGCAAGGCAGTAATACAAATCTCCGTTTTCATTTTTTTCAATAGCAGAATTTAGTAATTCCAGAATTTCCTCTGTTTCGTTTTCTTTGAGGCAAATCTTGACTAAAAGTTTATATGCTTCTATATCAAGGGGATTATAAAAAATTGTTTTTTTCAAATATTCTTTTGCTTCTTCGATATTTTCGTTTTTGTATGCAATTGAACCTAGATTAAAATATGCCCAGCTATAATCCGGAGAAATTTCCAAAACTTTGTTATAGCTTTCGATTGCAAAGTTTGTCAGTCCGTCAGATTGATATATATAACCCAAATAGAAGTATGCAAATACGTCTTGAGGGTTTATTTTTACAGCGTTTTGAAATGCATCAAGCGCCATATTTTTTTCTTCTAGGTTGTAATAGCAAACACCCAAATTGAAATAACAATTTCCGTCCTCTTTATCGGTCTCCAAAACTTTTTTAAAGGCCTCAATTGCGGGCTCCCATTCTTTCAACTCGACAAGAACTTCGCCCAAATTGTAATAAAAATCTTCTTGCGGAGAAAGCTCAACCGCTTTTTGATATGCATTTTTGGCATCTTCAAACTTTTTCAGTTTTTCGCAAACGATACCAAGGTTGTAATAAAGTTCAGCATCTTCCGGAAAATATTTTATAAGATAATTCAGATTTCCCTCAGCTTCCTCATTAAACCCGCTTGAGACAAGAAGAATTGATAATTCTCTCCTTGCCTGAAAATTTGAGGGATCCTCTTTCAGTATATTTTGAAGCGTTTCGATATCACTTGCCATATCTTAATTATATCAAAGCGATAAAAAATAGTAAATTTTTGTAAAGATTTTATTTTTTACTAGCAAAATTTTTTATTTATACGGTTTAGACTAATTGGATGGTTGATTAATTAAAAAATATGATATAATTGAATAAATAAAGCGAGGTAAATTACATGAGTGAAATTAATGGTCCAAAATTCAGTGTTAATCAAGTAAATTTTAACAGCACTCAAAAACAGGCTGCTGATAGTCAGCAAATTATTCCTGCAACGGAAGAACAACCAAAACTTAAGGATTTTTCAGATCCAAAAGCTGAAGCACTTGGTCGTTCAATGCTTGTTAAAGATGTTGATAACATGAATCATGATTTGAAAACGCTTATGGAAAATCCTCAGATTGCCGAAAATTCAGATAAAATGTTTGAAACGGCATTTAAGGCTGCGCAAGATGCAGGAATTGCAAATCCTTACGAAGAAGCTGCAACTTTTTCTACAGGAAATGTATAGTTTTAGCGCCAAAAGGCGCTATCGGAAGAGAGAGGATATATGGAAGGAAATAATAAGCCGGTTGTGCATTTGATTTCAAGACCGGATAACATGCTTAAGACTGTCTACACAGCAGCCAGAACCTGTTATAGTGCGGACATGCCTATTAATATTTATAACAGCACTGACGATGAAGAAAAGATGCTCAAGCTGATAGACAGAGTTGTCGGCTCAGGTCATTATTCCGTAATTGAGCATGTTCAAGTATCTTTTGCAATTTCAAATGTTTCAAGAGCTTGTACTCACCAGCTTGTTCGCCACCGTCATATGTCTTTTTCACAAAAATCTCAAAGATATGTAAAAGAAAAAGGACAATTTGATTACCTTATTCCGCCAACCATCGAAAAGGATGAAGCGTTAAAAGAAAAATTTGTCAGCTTTATGGGCGAAATTTCTAAGTTATATACAGAATTTACGGAAGCCGGTATTCCTGCGGAAGATGCAAGAGCCGTCCTTCCGAATGCCGCTGCAACTTCTATTGTAGCCAGCTTAAACCTCAGAGAGCTTATCCACATTGCCAACTTAAGATTGTGCTCCCGTGCGCAATATGAAATCAGAATGATGGTCAAGGCAATGTGCGACGAACTTATTAAGGTTGAGCCTTGGCTTAAACCATATCTTGTTCCGAAATGTGAAAGACTCGGATACTGCGATGAAGATAAATCCTGCGGGAGAAAGCCTAAATTAGAATTATGAAGAAACTCGGCATAATTTGCTCATTAATATTTGCAGTATTAGTTGCTTTCTATTTTTTGGTTCTAAAGCCCGAAAAATATGTAGCAGTTGACGTTTATGAAGATATCATGCAAAGAGGGTACATAAAAGTCGGCATTAGCACAGACTCAAAACCTTTCGGATTTAAAAACAAAGAAGGGCAATTAGTTGGTTATGATGTAGATTTGGCAAAATATATTGCCCAATATTTGTTAAAAAACCCTGAAAAAGTTGTATTTGTTCCTGTAACACCGGCAAATAGAATGATAAAGGCTTCCACCGGCGAAGTTGATATAATAATCGCGACTATGACAATAACTCCTCAAAGACAAGAAGTTATGGGCTTTTCAATTCCGTATGACAGCGCAGGACAAGCTCTGCTTGTCAAATCAAACAGCGAAATTACATCAGTAGGAGATTTGTCAGGACAAAATGTCGGCGTAATTTGGGGAACAACTGCCGAAAAGAATATGCTAAATCTTGTTCCAACAGCCAATATTTTAGGGTTCAAAAGTTATAAAGATGCCTACAATGCTTTAAAAAACGGAAAAATAAATGCTATAACATCAGATGATACCATTTTAAGCGGGTATGCACTTGATGATAACGAGGTAAAACTTTTACCTAAAAGATACTCACGAGAACCATACGGAATCGGGTTTAAAAAAGGAAAGACCACAATAAAACTAAAGGAAAATCTCGACTTCGCAATAGAGGATATGAAACAAAAAAATATTATCAACCGTATTCACAAAACATGGCTTGATTAATTTGATATGCAAAAATAGCTAAATCGTATATTTATAGGATTTTAAACCTTACAAATTGTAGTTTAATATACGTAGAATAGTATACGCTTCGGAGATAGTTATGGATATTTTTGCAGTAGTTGGTATGTTTCTTGGAATTGGTCTTATCCTTTTGGGCCAAGCCATGGAAGGCGGTAACATCGGTCAGTTATTACAAATTACTGCTGCTTTTATCGTACTTGGAGGTACAACAGGCGCGATTGTTCTGAGTTTTCCTATGGAAACAATAGTTTCTGCGCTAAAAATGCTGCATGACGTATTTATGCCTCCGAAGGCTGATTTTGAAGGACTTATAACAGAAATCGGCGGATTTGCAACAAAAGCAAGGAAAGAAGGCATTATTGCACTTGAAAAAGAAGCAAACAATGCCTCTGATTCGCTTCTAACTTTAGGTTTGGGAGCTGTTGCCGACGGTTCAGACCCGACTCTTGTTAGAGAAATGATGGAAAACCAAATTAGCCAGCTGGAACAACACGTTCATAATGCCGCGAAAGTATATGAATCTTTCGGTGGATATTCTCCGACTCTCGGTAT
>CACZPB010000072.1 GCA_902782905.1 uncultured bacterium | reverse complement strand
TTTTGGAAGGATGGCTTTTAGGTTGTCCGCCTGATTATTTTTCAAAAGACGGTCAAGCATGGGGCTTCCCTGTTATGGATCCTGAGAAAATGTACAACGCTGACGGAAGTCTCGGTGAAGGCGGAATTTTGATGAAAAATCTTTTCAAAAAGATGTTTAAAGAAAACCCCGGCGGTGTAAGAATTGACCACATTGTTGGTTTAATCGACCCTTGGGTTTATAAATCAGGCAAAAAACCGATGTGCGAACAAGGTGCAGGCAGACTTTATTCTTCTCCGGAACATCCTGAGCTTAGCAAATACGCAATTGCAACATTGGATGATTTAGACAATACTCTTGAAGCAGACAAAGAGAAAAGGGTTAAAACCTTATCAGACAAACAAATTGAGCTTTATGGCAGACTTATTGAAAAAATTGTTATTGCGGCAGCTAAAGAGTGCGGATTAGACAAAAATGCCATTGTTTGTGAAGACTTGGGAACTCTTACAAACCCAGTGGATGCAGTTATGAAAAAATATAAATTGCAAGGTATGAGACTGACACAGTTTGTAGTTCCTGAAAAACCGGAACACCCATATAGATGTAAAAATATAGAAGAAAACGTTTGGAATATGGTCGGAACTCATGACAATAATCCCATTGCTATTTGGGCAGAATCTATGATTAACACTCACGAAGGATATCTTCACGCTAAAAACTTGGTGGAAGATTTGTTCTCAGATGCTGAGAACAAAGACGATATTATCGTTAAATTGACACAGGACAAGGACTTCTTGACTTTCGTCAAACTTGTTGAAATATTCGCATCAAAAGCAAAAAATGTTCAAATATTCTTTACGGATTTCTTCCAAATCAAAGAAACATATAACACCCCTGGAACCTCTGGCGACAAAAACTGGTCTTTAAGACTTCCTAATAATTTCCAAGATTTAGATGCAATCGATTTGAACGCAATCTTAAAACAGGCTATTCTTTCAAGAGGCAAAGAATTTGCTAAGAAAAATGCTAAGCTTATTGAAAAACTCGGATAATTAAAAATAAAAAAAATAAAGGCGCGGTTGAAAACCGCGCCTTTATTTTATATAATTTTGGTATGAAAAAACTTTTTATTTTATTTTTGTTATTAATTTCAACGACCTGCTATGCAGCAGATAATGAGCTTTCAAAACAAGCAACAGCTTTTTACAGCGACAACAATCCTGTAAGAACCATGGATTTAATTTTACAAATCAATGAAAAGGACCGCTCAGCACAAGATTGGCTTTTATTAGGGAACGTTCTTGCGGACAGAGGAGAAGCGGATAATGCTGCTTATATGTACCAAAAGGCTGTCGGAAAAGATAAGAAATGCTATAGAGCCTACTATAATTTAGGAAATTATTACGTCGAGAAAGGACAATTTAACACTGCTATAGAAAACTACAAAAAAGCACTTTCTATCAAGAACGATAATCCTTATATATACTACAATCTGGCATACACATATATAAAACTCGGGAACTACAGTCGTGCAAAAACCAACTTAAATAAAGCTATTATGTACAAGTCTGATATTCCGGAATGCCACTATAATTTAGCTTATGTTTACAAACAACTCGGCAAAGATAAACTTGCGCAAACTTATTTGGATAACTATAACAAACTGATTCAAAATTAGCTTTTGCCTAAGATTTCTTTTGTACAATCAAGTGCCACATCAGTAACAAAATCCATATCCTCTTTTTCTATTATAAGGGGAGGGTTGAAGTATATTACATCTCCGAGCGGACGAAGAATTACGCCGCGCTCAAGCGCTTTCTTATATATTTGATAGCCTGTTCTTTTTCTGTAATCCAAAGGTTCTTTTGTCTCTTTATTTTTGACCAGCTCAATGGCGTTAATTAAACCGATTGAGCGAACCTCGCCAACATTTTCAAGCGGTAAGAATTTTTCTTTTATAATTTTATTAAAATATATAGCTTTTTCTTGAGCTTTTTCAATAATTTTTTCATCCTTTAAAATATTCAAAACTTCAATTGCAGCAGAACACGCAAGAGGATTGCCCGAATAAGTATGCGAGTGCATAAAAGCTTTACCTTTTAAATAATCATCATAGAAAGCATCATAAATTTTTTGCGTAGTAACAGCTATTGCCATTGGCATATAACCGCCTGTCAGCCCCTTTGAAAGGCACATTATATCAGGACTTACACCTGCGTGGTCAAAAGCAAACATCTTGCCGGTTCTTCCATATCCTGTTGCAATTTCGTCTGCTATCAAATGAACATTGTATTTGTCACAGAGTTCTCTAAGCTCTTTAAGATACAAAGGAGGATAAACTTTCATGCCGGCAGAACCTTGCAGAAGCGGTTCAACAATAATTGCAGCCGTTTCATCTGCGTATTTTCTGAAGGCTTCCTCTGCCTTTTGAAAACACTCGCAGCTGCAATTGTCTCTGCATTTACCCCAAGGGCATCTAAAACAATCTAAACCTTCTATCCTTATAACATCCAAGAGCAAGGGTTTGTAAAGTTCAGAATATAAATCCACTCCGCCTACTGCCAGTGCTCCGAGAGTTTCGCCGTGATACGCATCAGCTAATGCCATAAACCTTTTCTTTTGGGGATTTCCTGTTTGGTAATGATACTGAAAACTCATCTTTAATGACATCTCAATAGCTGCGGAACCATTATCCGCAAAATTAAACTTACAAAGCCCCTTCGGCAGAACTTCCATCAATTTTTGACAGAGAGTAATAGCAGTCTTGTGAGTAAAATTGGCAAAAATTACGTGTTCAAGCGTATCTACTTGTTTTTTTATCGCGCTGTTTATTCTTGGATGGCAGTGCCCCAAAAGATTACACCACCAAGAGCTAATTACGTCTTTATAGCACTTTCCGTCTGTTGAATACAAGTTTATACCCTCTCCTCTATCAATTACAATCGGAGGGAGAGTTTCATAATCCTTCATTTGTGAGCAAGGGTGCCAAATATATTTCAAATCTTCTTTCTGCCAGTCCATAAATTTCTTCTCCTCTAACCTAATTTTACCTCTAAAATAAAATTAATGTATTTAACTGATTTTGCCTTTCTTAATATTCTCAAGGAATAAATAATATGCTATCATTAAACTGAACGAGCGGAGGGAAGAATTTATGCAAGTTTCAAAACGACTGGTCGTCAGAAAAGAAATTCCTATAGACACATCCAAGGATTTGATTAATTCTCTCGATGTAGCTATGGCAGATTATTATTGCCAACATGGCGATTATGAAAAAGGGTTGGATATTTTTAGAGAAACTCTTAAAGAAATTTTCAACGAAAATGAAAGAATTAATATTGTAAACAAATACCTGAACCATGCACTTGCATTCTCTCAAAAACTTACAAATGAAAAAAAATACATAGAAGCTGTTGAACAATACCGTGATATGATGAAATACTCCGGTTTTCCTGTTACTATATACAAAAACATCGGTCTTTGTATGAAAAATCTTGGAAATGCTGATTTGGCAATAAAATTCCTTAAGCGTTTTGAAGAAATTTCTCCAGATAAAGAAGATGTCTATGTTTATCTTGCAGATATTACTTACTCTGACATTAAAGATAACAAAAAAGCTATCGAATACTACGAAAAAGCTCTTGAAAAGAACCCAAACAACTTTTCTATTCACAATATGCTTGGTCACTTGTATTCTACCTGTTATCAAGACAAATTCAAAGATAAGCAGATATATTATCTAACCCGCGCATTTGAACTCGCTCCGCAAAACAGAATTGTTGTTAAGAACCTTGCATACGTTTACGGTAAATTTGACGAAGTTGCAAAAGCAGACGAATTTTATCAAAAACTTATGTATTTGAACCCGACCCATTCGGATTTACACGCGTACGGCGCGTACCTCGTCCGTCACAAACGTTTTTCTGAAGGATTCAAATTCTTGCAGCACAGATTCCAAAAAGAAGATTTGAATAATGTTGCATTCCCTGCTCTCCTTACTACAAAGAAGAAAAAATGGAACATGAAGCTTGATATAAAAGACAAAAAAATTCTTGTACATTTTGAACAGGGTTTTGGCGATTCAATAATGTTTGTTCGTTTCTTAGACGAGCTTAAAAAGCGTTGCAAAGAGGTGTCTCTGGTAGTTCAAGACTCTTTAATTCCTTTGATGCAAGATTCAAAGCTTGGAGTCGAAATATACTCAGAGAAACAAATTCCGCAAATTTCTTATGATCTTTGGATTCCAATGATGGATTTGCCTATTGTTTGCGAAACACAACCTGACTCAATACCAAAAGCTGAAGGATATTTAAAAGTTCCTAAAACAAAAATTAATGCTTACAAGAAAAAATATATCAATGATAATGATAAGTTAAAAATCGGTATTGCATACGAAGGAACTTTAGCCAGCAAGGAAACGGACAGAGATATTCCGCTCAAATTCTTGTACCCTTTAATGAAGCTTCCTGATGTTGAAGTTTATAGCTTCCAAGTTGACGACTTGACCCGTCAAATGGATAGAGTACCAGAAGATGCCAATTTGATAAGACTTGGCAAAACGTTCAAGAATTGGGAAGATACAGCTTGTGCGATGAACTGTATGGATTTGATGGTAACAACAGACAACGGCGTTATGAACCTTGCCGGTGCACTCGGAATTAAAACATTCGGCATTTTTAACCGTATAGTTGAATGGAGATGGTTTAAAACTCAAGGGGAAGATATTGCTTGGTACAAGAGTATAAAACCATTCCAAACGCCAACATCCGGAGCTTGGGAAGTTCCGATAAAAGAAATATTAAAAGAAGTCGATAAAATGAGATGCAAAAAAATCGGCAAAAAAATCACTAAAAAATAAATTTGAAATAAATAAAAAAAAGAGGCGATGTATTGGCATCGTCTCTTTTCTTATTCGTTTTTATAAATTATTTAATGTTTGAATAAGTCCAAGCATCAAATGTCGGTGTTTCAGAGATATTTAATTCTTTCTTCTTTTCACCGCCTGTGCAATCATCATGAGCAATCGGATGGTACAATCTGTTGTAGTATTCGATTACCATTCTGTCAGAGTTGAAGTATGCTTCACTTGTTCTGATAGCCTGTCTCATGAGTCTTGCCCATTCTTTCTTGTTGTTGTAGTAAGTAGGAATAATTTGCTTTTCAATAATATCCATTACACACTT
>CACZPB010000071.1 GCA_902782905.1 uncultured bacterium | reverse complement strand
CCCTCTGCTGACCTTATGCCACTTGGGTTCGCGCTCTTTGTATCCTTTAGGTCGGGAGACATCCCGTTTTAACTACCGACTTGTTTTTTCCTTTCAGGTCTCCCTCTGTTGACCCTATGCCACGTGGGTTCGCACTCTTTGTTCCCTTTTGTCGGAAGACAATCCTTTCTATTACAAGATTATTTTACTTTTCTCGGTTTCTATCTGTTGACCTTACTTCACGTGGGTTCACGCTCTTAATGTTTTTGACAAGAAGCAGGTCGGCGTTACTATACCGACAAAAACTTATATAGTTATGTCCTTAGCCCATCATTCCTGATAATTTAAGAGCAATTACTAATGCATAAATTGCACAAGCTTCTGCCATAGCAGCACCAACCAAGAAGAAACCTACTGCCTTACCTGCGATTTCAGGTTGTCTTGCAATTGATTCCAACAAACCTTTTGTTGCAATACCAATACCTAAGCCGGCACCTGTTGCACCTAAACCGATTGCAAGTCCTGCACCTAATTGTGCTAAATCAGAAATTGTTTTTACTTCTTCCATCTTAAATTCTCCTTTTATTATATATTTTTTAGTGTTCTTCCTCATTTACCGCAGAGGCGATATAAACTGTTGTAAGCATTGTAAATACTAACGCTTGAACGCAAGCTACCAAAATTTCGAAAAACATCATAGGCAAAGGAAGCCCCCAAGCGCATATTCCCAAGAGCGCAGTAATAAGAATTTCTCCGGCCAAAACATTTCCGAAAAGACGAAGTGCAAGCGTTAAAGGTCTTGTGAACAATTCTAATAATTCTACTAATGCTGAAATTATTGCCACAAGTGAAAATCCGTGAATAAAGAATTTAATTTTCTTCTTCATTATACCTGCTGTTACATAATATACAAGAACAATTATCGCAAGTGCTGCGGTAAGGTTTATATCGTTTGTTGGTGATGCAATCTCGCCATGTTTAAGTTCTATCATCTTTAACGGCAATTGCCCCATCAAATTTGCAGTTACAATAAATAGAAAGAGAGATGCAATCAGAGGAAAATGTTTTTCACCATCTTTATGTATCATACTGCCAACAAGACCGTTGAAATATCCCAATATTCCCTCAACAAACAGTTGTAATTTGTTAGGAAAAACAGATAGTTTTCTTGTTGTAAGAAAAGCTATAATAAGCAAAAATGCCATCGCAGCCCACATGGTTACAATAGTGTCCATGTTAAACGCCATAGGATGTCCTGCCACAACAGTATTTATAATCCAATGTCCTTCGCTCAACTTAAGCTAACCTCTCTTCTTAAAGTCTATATTAGCACATTTTTTTCCCTTGTGCAATCGTATAATATATTAAAATACACCTTTTTATCGCAAAACTACATAAATAATGATATATGAGCTATTTTACCCCTATCCGTAATTAAATGAGGTTTGGATTGCACTTTGCAGATTTTGTTTTTCTGCTTGAAGTTCTGCTTCAACCATCTTTATCCTGTTTTGGTATTCTTCCATTTGCAAGTTAAGTTTTTTCTCAAGAACAATAAGTTTTTCCCTTCGAGCTTCAAGCTGCTTTACCGCAGGATTTTCAGGATCCAAGTCATTACCGAGAGCCATAATTTCATCTGCCGAAGCAGTAAGTTCAAGCTGAGACGACATAATCCACTGCATCTTTGATTCAAGCGACAACTTGTATGCTGTTAGATACATAACCCTGTAACTTGCTGAGATTAATCCCATAATTGGCTTCCTTTATCTTGTTTCGTTAAGGTTTTTGCCTTTCAGGAATGTGTGTTCGTTACTTTCTGCAATTAAACTTTCCATTTTGTGGAGTTGATGTTGGTGATAGTTGACCCTGTATTTTGCCAATTTCAACTTTTGTCTGATTGTTAACATGTCCTTCAGGCTTGATAATAAACTAACTATTAATGCTTTAATCGGATTTTTGCGAACAAAGAATGATTGTGCAAAATTCAGAAAATTCACTAACCGTTTTATATTATCTTGTAGTTCTTCACGCATAAGCTTTCACTCCTATGCATTCTAAGCCTACATGTATTATAAAACATGTGACAGTGAATAATTGCCTATTTTTCATGGGTTTTGTTACATTTGTTAACAATTTTCTAAAGTGAATAAGTTAATAGGTTAATAAGTTCATTTTAAATATTCTCTTATGCCCTATTTGCTTATTATTCCTTTCTTTTTACTTTACTATCTTGTTTTTGCCACAATTTGACCAAATTGCGGTTTTGGACTCTCTACTCTTTTTATCGGCATTTTTTTAGAAAACTTTAATTTTTTAGCCTCAAATGCACACTGCTCGTTACAAAAATTTACAACAGATTTAATCGTGCGAATAAAAGCGTTGTTAAACAACAAGTCAAACATTGTCCTAAAAAAAGTTATATTGTTCATTTTTCTCTCTTCTACAATTCAGACGCCTAAGCACGCCATCATATCAGAATTACAAATCTTGAATATCTTTGCTTGCAGACTCAATATCATCCTTAAGCATTTTTCTTACAACATCACTTTGAGTATCCAACATTTTTACTACAGTTTCGATGTTAGCAACTTTTTGTGAAAGAATTGTATCTGCATTTGCCACGATATTGCTTGATACTGTTTGGTAAGCCGCCAGAGCTGCTGATGTTGTACCTTGCATCAAGTTACCCATAACAACGGCAGGCAAACCGAATTCGCCCAAATACGGTGCTGCGGCAGTCATAATACCGCCCCATCCTGAAATCAAACCTGCAAGCGGCATTACAATATTTTTACCGCCTATACCGTAACCGTTTGCAGTACCGATACCATAAGCGGCTGCGCTTGCAACATCTGCTATACTGCCTATACCTGAAGCAAAACCGGTTGCTTGACCATCGGACGAACCAAAACCTGAGAGCAAATCACCTATTCCCGATGCTCCGCCTGTAGTGTAACCGCTTTGACGGTATCCTAAGTTTGCGGCATATCCGCTTGGAAAACCTGAATAATTACCCAGAGAATTTACGCCAAAAGAAGAATAAGTACCCGTAAGTCCTCCTGTACCGCCGGTATATTGGCTCCAATATGATGTTCCGGGGATATTCATTGCGGTTGTTCCGCCCATGGTTGTCATAAAGGCAGATGGCGCAAATAAGCTTGCTAGTTGATACAAGAAACCGCCTGCTGCTTCAAAACCTGTTCCGGAGCTTGCAGAACCTGACACAGTCAAATCTCTTAATCTGTCATAAGTTTCATATAGCATTACTTTAGCATCAGAAGATGCTGAGCCGAATCTGTTTGCTATTACGAGGTAACTATCATTTTTGTAGGACATTTTTACAAGTGAATAAGTGACTAAGTGAATAAGTGAACAAGTGATTTTAATATTTATCATTTATTAACTTATTTACTTTTCGCTTATTGCTTCCTTTCTTTTTTAGAGTATGTACATTTTTATTTTTTGAGCGAAGCGAATTTAGTTCACTTAATCACTCATTCACTTAGTCACTTAGTCACTTGTTCGGTAACCAGTTTACTAAGCTGTTATATTATTAACCGCTGAATGTCTTGAAGGATTTTTCAACGTTGTCTTTAACTACTTTTGCAACTGCATCAATTTCTGTTGCAAGAGCATTTTGTTCTGTATCAAGCTGTTTCAAACGAAGTTCAAGAGTTCGGTCCTCTGCTTGTATTATTGAAGTTTTTGCGTTTATATCTTGAACCATCTTGTCATACTTTGCGTTTTCATAATAATACTTGTTCATCGCATCCTGATACGCGTCTTCATCCGTAATCGTTTCAACGTTCAGAGTATATTTGATACTATCGTCGGCAAATCTTATTGAAGTAAATCTTCCTGAAGAATCTGTTTCCAATAGTGCTTTTGAGGTTTTATCAATATCGGTTGAAATGTACTCTGCGCCATAGAATGGCAGCTTAGGCTGATTATCAATGTGGTTAATACCTGTGCCGCCGTTGATGGAATCTGCCAGATCATAATACGTTGTAAAGTATGTTACACCATTTTGAGTAAATGTATATAAACCGCCTGTATAGGTTGAAGTATCATAAGTTTCGCTTGTTGTAGTGAAACATTTTTTGATATTTGTAGCGATTTCACTTTTGTCCATATCTTTCAAGATTTGGGTCAATTCAGCCATTTGAGAATCTGTTAAAGCACTTATTGGTGTTAGAGGATTGTTACCGACATAACTTGGAACGTTCAGTGCTTTATACTCGGCTTTTGCAGTATCCAAATCTGAGCTTGCCGCATCAAAAGCTCTTTGTGCCGCATCTATATCAGCTTGCATACCGTTAATAGACTTCCACGTTGCACTCTCAGGCTTTGTTGACGGATCGTCGATATAGTATAGAGGCAATACTGTTGATGTACCGCTGCCTATACCCTTTAGAGCATCCAAATCCGTTTTAAAAGCTATCGTATTATTAGTTGTATCATAATATACGTTATTTAAGCTGTAATCATTGTCTAATGCTTTATTTGTTTTTAATTTATCTATAGCATCCGAAAGAGACTGCTGCTGTGCCGGTGTTAACTTATTGTAACCTGTATACGTTTTTGTATCAGATACGGGAACATAACCGGAAGTATCGGTTGCCGGATCTTTTGTATACGTATAACCTGATGTAGCATCACCGGATCTGACATAGAACGAACCGTCTTTGTAAAAACGATATAAACCTGTGCTGGCACCGGTTTGGTATATCAAATATCCATTTGGATCTTTTTGTGTACTATTAACTGTGTATGCATCTGATGTTTCATCATAGCTACAGCCAGTTACATTATTGCTTGTTGTATTATCTGCATAAGAAGGCAACTGTGCGGCTTTAGATTGAACGGTTTTTAAAGCAGCCAGCGTCAAATCATAATTAGCTTGAGCAGTACTGATTTTAGTCAAAGCAGTTTGAATAGAAGCTATTTGGCTTGCATATTGTTCTTTGGGCGGATAAGCTCCCGCAACTGAGAATTGAACCTGCGGGTCACTTTGCATTTTTTGATAACCGGTATAAACATTGGATTTGTAGTGATATGTTACAACATAGTTATAACCTTCACTATCCGGTTCGGCAAGCTGATTCCAATTATCAATTGTATAGTTTGTAATGCCGTCTGTGAATGAGTATTGCCTTTTGGTAAAATCTTGGGTACTCGGAGGAACAGGAACGCTCAAGCCAAGCATTTGATTAAACAAATTTGCCGATTGGTTTGATAGTGCCAACCTTGCTTGGTTAATTTGCTGTCCTTCATATTCACAATTTGATTTTCTTGCGACAAGTGCCAAATACCTTGCCTGTGATGCTGCCATACCCAT
>CACZPB010000070.1 GCA_902782905.1 uncultured bacterium | reverse complement strand
CAAACCCAAACCCAAACCCAAACCCAGACCCAGACCCAGACCCAGACCTAGACCTTAACTGTGATGATGATGACGACGACGATGACTGGTCTAATAACGACTCCAATTATGACGACGATGGAGGGGTTTATATACATGCTGACGGCTACGTAGAAACTCCTGACGGGAATTATTGGGATGATCCATTTGATGACCATGACCCTGCTGATGACTATGATCCGTTTGATGTTTGGGATTATCGACCTGATTCTTAAACAGATAAGCAAAAACAAGGCGAAAATCAACATTCGCCTTGTTTTTATTGGTATGTTTTATTTTATTTTCCTGTCACATTAATAAACGGAACCGAGTTGCCGAGCATATATTGAGGCATTTTCCCATCCCATTTTTGTACTGCTTCATATTGAACGAGCGATTTGTTCTGGTTCAAAGCTTGAGCTCTTATTGCCATTGAGCGAGCTTCCGCTTCTGCTGCAATAACTTTTTGTTTAGCTTCTTCCTGAACTTGAACGGTTTTATTCTTTGCCTTGAGAGCTTCTTGTTCGGCAGTAACTTTACTTTCGATAGCTTTTTCAAAAACGTCTGAGTAGTTTATTTCTGTCATCTGAAAATCTGTTACTTGCAGGTAGTTGTCTTTAAGCTGCTCTTGAAGTTTAAAAAGAATATCGCCGGTTGCTTTTTCTCTGTTTGCAATGAGGTCTTGCGCGTTCCATTTCCCGATAATATCTTTTATAGTACCTTCAACAACAGGTGACAAGATTTTTGTTTCATAGTCTAACCCGACGGTTTGGAACAATTTATTTACGCTGTCTGGTTGAACGTTATAGTTGATTACGTATGTAATTCTCGCCTGTTGAATATCTTTTGTGTAAACTGCGGTGGTTCTTGTATTTCTTTGAGTCTTAACATCCATTGTTCTGAATTTTTGCACGAACGGGAAAATTGTGTGGAGTCCTTCTCCATAGCTTTCGGGTTGAACATGTCCCAGTGTAATTTTAATTCCCCTCTCTCCCGGACCAACCATTACAAACGGATTGCACAAGACCAAGAAGCACACAAGTAAACACAGTACCAAAATAGGCATACCTAGTAGTTTTTTATTCATTGTCATCCTTTCAAACTCCTCACCTTTTTCTTGAGGAGAAGGTCGGGGTGAGGGGTCAACCGTCTCCTATACTTTTATTTTGTAAGCTTATTTTAAACCGATTAGTGCTAACGCTACATACAGAGCCGCCACAGCAAAAACAAACCCGCAAAAAATATAGAGCATTTGTTTTCCGTATTTTTGATAAAGGTTTTCGCCCGTAACATAGCAAGCTGTTATAATACACAAATTCACTAAAATAATTAGCGACAAAAACAATAATAAAACTCTTATGACCATTAAAAACCTCTTTCAACCTTCATTATAAGTTATAACTTGCTTTTAATGGTATCACCTGTTAAGTGTATTTTTTATCGTTTATAAAATCTATGATTTCTTGTGCACATTTTTCCCATGAAAATTCTTTGGCTCTTTCCAGTCCTCTCTCTGAACACAGCGCTCGGAAGATATTGTCATAATACATTCTCTCTAATGCTTCTACCATTTCATTATCATCTGTCGGATTAATTTTTATTCCGCACTCCCCGATTACTTCAGGAAGCGAAGATGTATTTGAGGTTATAACAGGACATCCTGAGCTCATCGCCTCTAAAACCGGCAAGCCAAAACCTTCATACAGAGAGGGGTAAATGAAGCATAGCGCATTTGAATAGAGTTTTGGCAGCTCTTCATCATCGACATAGCCCAAGAGTTCAACCTTGGACTTATCGAACTCTCCTATGGTTTTATAAAGTTCTTTTTCAAAATTTTTCCAAATCCCTCCGGCAAGGACGAGTTTTAAATCCTCTATTTTATTTTTTTCTATGAATTTAAAAAAGTTTCTGATGCTGAAAATTAAGTTTTTTCTTTTTCCCAAGGTGCAAAGAGAGAAAATGTATTTTTCTTCTGTATCTCTTTTTAGAGGCTTAAAACTAGAATTCGCACCAAGGTATGCCGTTTTAATATTTTCTTTTTTTATAAACGGAAATGTTTTTAGAAAATCACGTTTTGTGTGTTCTGAATTAGTGAGATAAAAATCATTTGGGTTAATAGTATTATAGAGTCTGTATGACCAAACTTGCGGATTTTTAGGTGTTTTACCATCGTTTTCTAAAATCGGTATAATATCGTGTAGCATCATAAAACGTTTTAGATGCTTAGAAGATAAAATTTCTTCAGAAGGAGGTGTAAACGGTGAGAAAAAAACATCAAATTGTTTTAGTTCATTAATATTGTCTTTGTTTTTTTTATAGAATATATTTTCATAATATCTTGAAAATCTCAGAATTCCGTATATTATTTTTCTGGATGAGTTTCTCACCACATAATTTAGCAAGCCAAAAAACTTGTTTATTGGAGAATGTTCTTCTAATAGTTCAAATTCGGAAAACTCTGTGTTGTTTTTGATTAAATTTTTGAGAAAATAATACCTTTTAAAGTTGCAGGCAAGTGTGATATCAACTCCTAATTTTTTGAATTCACGAAGCAAATTTAGAGCAACAACAAAGATTCCGCCACGGTGGCCGGATTTTTCCTCAAAATATGAAAGTTCTGTTGCATCAAAAAGTATTTTCATTTACATTCGTAACCATTTCTTAATACGATTTATAATTTTGTTAAAAAATAAATATACCTTATAAATTTGTTTTAATGGAAATACTTGATACCTTTTAATCATTCGCTGGCATTTATATTTTTCTTCACCGTTTTGTGAAAGATATTCTGCAAAGCGATATTTTGAATAATACCTTTTTCTGTTATTTCCAAGTTCTTGATTGAGTTTGACAGAGGTTATCGAACCGAAATGGAAAAAACATACAGTATTGCATACAAAAACGTCATATTTTGCCTCAATTGCTCTATATTTATAGTCATTATCCTCAAAAAATGCCTGTTTATAGTCTTCATCAAACAAACCAATTGTATCTACAACACTCTGTTTTGTAATTACACAGGAAAAAACACACTCGTCAAAGCTTTTTTGATAATTAGTTTTGTATTTAAAATTTTTTTCAAAATATTTTATGTAGTTATCTTCTTTAGCCAAGTCATAATGCGGATTTATGTGTCTTGGAGAAACAAAGGCAGCATTTTCTTGTTGAAAAACTTTTTCGCATTCTTCAAACCAGTTTGGAGAGAGAAGTATGTCATTGTTTAAAAAGCCGATATATTCTCCCTCTGCAATTTCAATTCCTTGGTTATTTCCTTTTGAAAAACCTAAATTCTCTGCATTAAATATTGTTTTTATATTGTCATATGGTAAAGATTTTATATATTCTACTGTTCCGTCAGTTGAGCCGTTGTCGACAAGTATAAGCTCAAAATCAGAAGTATATTCATAAAGGCTTTTGATATATTTTTTTGTGTATTCAATTTGGTTAAATGTTAGTGTAATAATACTCAATTTCATATTAATAATTTTACTCTAAACAATTATTTAGTGTAAAATTATTAGCATGAATAAAAAGATTTCCATTGTAATGACAAGCTATAATTATGCTCAATATATATCAGAGGCAATTGAGAGTGTGCAAAGTCAAACTTATGGTGATTGGGAGCTTGTTATTGTTGATGACGGCTCCAAAGATGATTCCGTTAATATAATTAAAAGCTATGCTGAAAAGGATAGCAGGATAAAACTTATTCAAAATGTTTCAAATAAAGGCTTGTGCTATTCAATGCAAAAAGGTATTGAAGCTGCAAACGGCGAGTGGGT
>CACZPB010000069.1 GCA_902782905.1 uncultured bacterium | reverse complement strand
GGTGAATTCACCGGATTTGACGTCGACACACTGGCTCACTCAATTTTAGATGATGCAATTGACGGATTTAAATTTAACCATGGTCTCGGGCATGGTATCGGGATTAATGTTCACGAAGCACCGCCCAATCTTTCGCAGAACGAGATTGCAAAGAGTGTTATTGAGGATGGAATGTGCTTTACAATTGAGCCGGGGCTATATAATCAAGAGTATTTTGGCGTTAGATTGGAAAACTCATGCTATAAAAAAGACGGTAAAATTCGTTCTTTTGTTAAAATGGTGTATGAGGGTAAGTTGATTGAATACGATTTACTTTCCAAACAGGAAAAAGAATGGCTCAAAGAGTTTTATATTTTATAAAACTAACAACTCCTTTTTTATACCCTCGCCCAACGGGAGAGGGCAAGGGTGAGGGGGCAAAAGGATAAAATATTATGAAAATAACAAGTGTAAACAATGATTTAGTAAAAGAGACCGCAAAGCTTCAACAGCGGAAATACCGTGATGAGAGCGGTTTGTTTTTGCTTGAGGGTGACAAATGTATAGAAGAGGCGATTGAATCAGGAATAGAAATAGAAAATCTTTTTATACTGGAAGGATACGAAGCTTTTGAAGGAATAGAGAAAATTGAAACAACAGAGGCAGTTTTATCAAAAATTTCTACTACAACATCTGCGCCAAGGGCAGTTGCAGTAGCAAGACAGAAAAAACAAGAGTGGTCATCAAAGTATAAAAAAGTATTGCTTTTAGAAGATATAAAAGATGCAGGTAATTTGGGAACCATTTTAAGAACTTCGGCTGCATTTGGAGTTGATGCGGTAATTCTATACGGTGATACGGTTGATTTATATAACCCCAAGTGTGTCCGCTCATCAGTCGGTAACCTTTGGAAAGTTCCCGTATTTGAGATAAAAGATGTTGATTTGTTAAAAAATACGTTTTCTGATTTTGAACGTGTTGCAACTTTACCAAAGAGCGATAACTCTGTTTGGCTTAGGGATTATAAAGCTCAAGAAAAAGTTCTTTTGATGTTTGGATGCGAAGCAAAAGGTTTGTCGGAAAACTTGAAAAACTTCGCAACAAAAAATGTAACAATTGAGATGAGCGACAAAGTCGAGTCGTTAAATTTGAGTATTTCAGTCGGAGTAATGCTTTACAAGTTAATGCGCTAATAAGTTAATTACTCGCTCCTTTACCCCTTTTCCCCTTTGCCCTTTTACCCCTTTGCCCCTAGCCTCCTCGGGAATTTGTTTTTTCAAAAATAAGTCTGCTTTGGCTGAGTGCCAGAACCCGCATAGAACAGGTACCCTTGTCTCGGTTTAAGACACCGATACTTGAAAGTCTTGCTACCACAAACTCATTCAAATCTTCTGGTGCAATAAATAGCGGGCATTCGCTGTTGCATTCTCTTTCCGGTGAAAACGGACAAGTCATTGATTATTCCTCCAATTCTTTAAGAGCTAATGCAAGCTCTTCGTCACTAGGTGCTTTGCCGTGCCATCCGGCTTGGTTTTCCATAAATGAAACACCTTTGCCTTTTATAGTATTTGCAATAATAGCGCAAGGTCTTGTTGATTTTTTAGCCGAATTATATGCACTGTATATTTGGTTAAAATCATGACCATTAATCTCTTTCACATCCCAGTTAAAAGCTCTGAGTTTATCATATAAACTTTCTAATCCCATTACATCTTCCGTGTTTCCATCAATTTGAAGTCTGTTACGGTCTATAATAACAATTAAATTATCAAGATTTCTGTGAGCGGCTTCCATAAATGCTTCCCAGCAAGACCCCTCTTGAAGCTCTCCGTCTCCTGTATATACAACAACAGTTGCAGGGTTTTTGTCGAGTTTTAATCCGAGAGCGATGCCGCAACCTATGGAAATTCCTTGTCCGAGTGAACCGGTAGACGTTTCAATGCCCTTTGCATATCCTTTTGCGGGATGACCTTGAAGCTTAGAACCAAATTTTCTAAACGTCATCAATTCTTCTTCAGGAAAAAGTCCGTGCTGCGCAAGAATTGAATACAAAAGCGGCGAAGCGTGCCCTTTTGAGAGAATAAATCTGTCTCTTTTCTCAAAATCAGGGGATTTGTCCCATTCCTTAGGTATATTCAAGCATTTTTTATAAAGAACATTCAAGATGTCTGCGCCTGAAAGTGAACCACCGGGGTGTCCCGACTTTGCAGAATGAATCATTTTGAGAATGTTTCTGCGGGTTTCGACTGATGATTTTTTCAATTCTATTAGTTCTTCATCTGTAAGCATTATTTATCCTCTTTGTATTTAAAACTTTTCCACAAAAAAAGCGGCAGCGCAGGAAAGATTCTCTTAAATCTCTCCGGTTGAGAGACAGTCCTATATAACCACTCTAAACCTAATTTTTGATATATTTCAGGTGCTCTTTTAACTTCTCCTGACCAAACATCAAGACTTCCGCCTATTCCAACCATAATACAGGGTGGAAGTATTTTTTTTGCTCCATATATAAAGTATTCCTGTTTCGGAGAGCCAAGCGCAACCAAAACGAGTTTTGCATTAGCTTCTTTAAGTTCGTTATAAATAGCGTTATTATCACTAAAATATCCGTTATGGCTATAAACAATGTTAAGCCCTTTAAGCTCATTTTTTAGATTATTAACGGCTTTTTGTACAACTTCTTCTTTTGAACCTATTATTGCAACACGTTCTCCTGTAAAAGCGCATTCTTCAAGCATTTTTTTTGCAAAATCAACCCCCGGAATTCTTGCAACATTATGTCCTTTAAGCTTAAGTGCAATTTTTACGCCAACACCGTCAGGAATAACCATTTCTGCTTCGTCAACAATTCTCTTAAACTCGGGATTAACTTCTGCCTCCCCAAACATTTCAGGATTTATAGTGACGACTTGCGAAACTTTGTCTTCGCCCATAAGTTCAAAAGCTCTTTTTATAGAACCTTTAAAATCAAACTCGTCAATCTCTATCCCCAATAATTTTATACTCATAAATATATTATATATATAGTTAACAAAAAATACAATTACTTGAAATATAAAAAATTCTATTCTACAATCTTGTTAAAATAAGAAAGGAGATAATTATGAAAAAATTATTGACAGTATTAGCATTAATCGCATTTTCAGGTTCTGTTTTTGCAGCTAACGGTTTCACAAAGTTTACTAACTCTGTAAACAATGGTTTAAATACTCTTACAAAGAAAGAACAACAATTGAATGCGTCTATTGACAAGGCTCAAGCAGACAGAGCAGCTAAAAAAGCCGCAGCAGAAAAGAAAGCGGCAGCTCAAAAAGCAGCAGCTGAAAAAGCAGCAGCTGAAAGAAAAGCAGCAGCTCAAGCAAAAGTAGATGCTCAAAAGAAAGCTTACAATGATACAAAAAAAGCTGTAGATAACGAAGTATCTTTCTGGAAAAGCTTAAAATTCTGGAAATAGTGGGTAAATGAACTCTGTCTTGGCGCAGAAACTATAAGCTTTGCGTCATTTAGAGGAACAGTAACCATTAAGGCGACGAAGCAATTCGGAGTTTAGAACTTATAAAAGACAGGTAAAAAATTTATCTGTCTTTTTTTATGTATAATATAAGTATGATAGACAGATATTCAAGAGAAGAAATAAAAAAAATATGGGAACTGGAGTCCAAGTTTAAGTATTACTTGGATGTTGAGCTGGCTGTATGTGAAGCTTATGCAAAACTCGGACAAATTCCTAAGAAGAATTTAGATGAAATTAAGAATAAGGCATCTTTTACTCTTGACAGAATTGATGAAATAGAGCGCGAAGTAAGACACGATGTCATTGCCTTTTTAACTGCCGTAAACGAAACGGTAGGAGAAGAAAATGCAAAATACATACACATGGGTCTAACCAGCTCTGATGTTATTGATACTGCTTTTGCTCTCCAAATAAAAGATTCGTCTAAGATTATATTAGAGGATTTAAACGAGCTTATAAAAACAGTTAACGAGCTTGCTTTTAAATATAAAAATACGATTTGTATAGGACGTTCTCACGGAGTACACGCAGAAGTTACGACATTCGGGTTTAAACTCTTGAACTGGCTTGATGAACTAATTAGAGCCAAAGAAAGCTTCGAATTTGCCTTAAAAGAAATTTTAGTCGGTCAAATTTCAGGTCCTGTTGGAACTTACAGCAATGTTCCGCCAGAAATTGAAACTTTGGCTTGTAAATATTTAGATTTACCCCCAGCTAAAATTTCAACCCAGATTATTTCTCGTGACAGGCATGCAAAATTAATGGCATCATTGGCTTCTATAGCGTCAATAATAGAACAATTTGCTACAGAGATTAGGCATCTTCAAAAAACTGAAGTAAGAGAAGTGGAAGAGGGATTCGGCAAGGGGCAAAAGGGTTCATCTGCAATGCCGCATAAGAAAAATCCGGTTTTGTGCGAGAATTTGTGCGGTCTTGCGCGCGTTGTGCGTTCAAATATGATTGCAGCTTTTGAGAATATTAATCTTTGGCATGAAAGAGATATATCCCACAGCTCCGCAGAGAGAATTATTTTCCCTGACAGTTTTATTCTTGTTGATTTTATGCTTCATAGATTTTTGAATGTTATGAAAAATCTTGTTGTGCACGAAGATAATATGCTAAAAAATACTCAACTATACGGCGGTGTTATTTATTCTCAGAAGGTTCTTTTGAAACTTGTTGAAAAAGGTTACACTCGCGAAGAAGCCTATAAAATAGTCCAAAAACACGCTCTTGAGGCACTCGATGGCGGTGATTTTAAACAAGGGCTTCTTGGAGATAAGCAGGTAAGTTCTAAACTAACTGAAGAAGAATTGAATTCCTGCTTCGAAACAGCTGATTATTTGAAAAACATTGAAAATGTCTTCAAAAGGTTTTAAAATAATAATATAAATATGAAAAAGATTTTAATTTCAGTTGTTTTAATTTTATCAACTGCGGTCTGCTTTGCGTTAGAAAAACCTCGCTGGGTTGGTCAGCCGATTTTTGTATATATTCCGGAATATGGAAACTTTAGTCTGCTTATGAAACAGGCATTCGAAGCATGGCAGGAAAAATCAGGTGCTCTTGTCAGGTTTAAGTTTGTAAGCAATCCAGATAACGCTAATATAGAAGTAGAGTTTGTTGACTTTGTTGCAAATTGCAATGATGTAGGTGCTGTTGGGTGCACAGAAATGTCAACCCGCGGCGGTCAATATTACAAGGCTTATGTAACAATCGGTACAAAAGAATATTTGAGGGAATATTCAGTCGGTCATTATAACAGAAAAAT
>CACZPB010000068.1 GCA_902782905.1 uncultured bacterium | reverse complement strand
ATGGCAGAAACTGCAAAGCTATTATCGCCAAACAAAAAAGTTTTGCTTCCGCGCCTTGAATCAGGATGTTTTATGGCAGACATGATTAACGTAGAGCAGCTAAGAGAATTTAAGTCAAATCATCCAAATATTCCGACTGTTTGTTACGTGAATTCGACTGCTGCTATTAAATCCGAGTGTGATGTATGCTGTACAAGCTCAAACGCCGTGGATGTAGTAAAAAATCTGGGTGCAGAAGAAGTTCTGTTTCTTCCTGATACATATTTAGGCAAATGGGTAGAAAAGAAGCTGGGGGGTAAAGTAAAAGTTACCACATACAATGGTTTTTGCCCTACACATTTAAGACTTAGAGCCGAAGATGTAGAAGCTTCAAGAAAAGAGCATCCGAATTCAAAAATTCTTGCTCATCCTGAATGTCATCAAACGGTTTCTGAACTTGCAGATTTTGTCGGCTCTACAAAAGAAATTATGGACTATGTTAAGAATACTAACTTTAGTGAATATACTATTGCGACGGAAAAGGGTGTGTTTGACAGACTTAAAAGAGATTATAAAGAAAAAACATTCTATCTTCTCTCAGAAAAGCTTGTATGCCAAAATATGAAGTGGAATACTCTTGATGACATCTATAGCTCACTTTTGAGGGAAGAACACGAAATTTCCTTGGATGAGTCAACCTCCCAAAAGGCAATGGCTTGTATAAATAAGATGTTTGAAATAACCGCTCCTAAAGCAGAGAGTGTGAGGGTGTAATGAAAATATTAGTCGGAATGTCAGGCGGAGTAGATTCTTCGGTTACAGCTCTTATGTTGAAGCAGCAGGGACACGAAGTAATTGGTGCAACAATGGCAATATGGGGAGATAGAGGTGTTAAAGAACAGCTGAAAGAAAAACTCCCTACACGCCACGGGGCTTGTTTTGGACCTGATGAAAAGGAAGATATTGAAGGTGCAAGAAAAATTGCAGAAGAAATTGGTATCCCCTTCTACGTGTTCGATTGCGCAAAGCAATATGAAGAAATTGTTTTGGACAATTTTAAAAAAGAGTACTTAAGCGGTCACACCCCAAATCCTTGTATCTGGTGCAATTCGCTGATAAAGTTTGATGTACTTCCAAGATTGGCTAAAGCAAACGGAATTGATTTTGATAAATTCGCAACGGGACATTATGCAAGAATTGAACAAAACGGTGATAAATATATTTTAAAGCGCGGTATTAATCCAAAGAAGGATCAATCATATTTTCTATATAGATTAAAACAGGAGCAACTTTCAAAAATATATTTGCCGCTTGGAGATAAAACAAAAGAAGAAATAAGAGAAATTGCTAAGGCAAACGGGCTTACTGTAGCAGAAAAACCGGACAGTCAGGACTTTTATTATGGTGACTATAATGAACTTCTCGGGGTTGATGATAAAGAGGGAAATATAGTAGATTTGAATGGCAAGATTTTGGGTAAACATAAGGGTATCTGGAATTTTACAATCGGTCAAAGAAAAGGTGTCGGCGTTTCTTCGACAGAGCCATTGTATGTAATAGAGTTAAGAAAAGATACAAATGAAGTTGTAATCGGTCCTAAAGACAAGACAATGCGTGATACACTAAAAGCTTCAAATCTGAATTGGATAGTAGAACCTAAGGAACAAAGTTTTAAGGCTCAAGCAAAAATTCGCTCTACACAGCAGCCAACAGCCGTGAATGTTGACCTATCAAACGATGATATCATTGTAAGATTTGAGGATATGCAAAAATCAATTGCCATAGGTCAGTCAATTGTTTTGTATGATGGTGATTTGGTTCTTGGCGGCGGAATTATTTCCGAAATATTATAGCTTTTCTCCAAATAACTCTTTTTCAACACAAGCACAAATTATGTGACCGACCATTACGTGCGATTCTTGGACTTTTGGTGTGTCGTCAGAAGGGATTTTAATTAAGTAATCGCATAAAACATCCATCTTTGACGGATTTTGTCCTGTTAAGCCTATTGTAATTAAGCCGTTTTTCTTTGCCTCTTTTAGCGCAAGAATTATATTTTCCGAGTTTCCGGAGGTTGATAGCGCAATCAATACATCTCCTTTTACTCCGTTTGCTTGGACTTGTCTTTCAAAAAGATGCTCATATCCGCAATCATTTCCTATCGCAGTCATAATGGCAGAGTTGGTCGTGAGAGCATAGGCTGATAACCCCCGTCTTTCCAGATAAAATTTGGCAACAAGTTCACCTGCAATATGCTGTGCGTCATTTGCTGAACCGCCATTACCTGCCGTTAATACTTTGTTTCCGTTTTTGTATGCTTGCACAATCGCCTTTGAGGCATCTTCGATTGTTTTGATAATCTCTTTATCGGCCAAAAGCCTTTGCTTTGTTTTAATAGATTCTTGAATATAATTTTCTATATACATAAAAACTCCCATTATGAACAAGTTTATCATAACGGGAGTTTTGTGTAAATTATATTAAGCATTAAATCCTATTGTCTTTCTTTGTGTACCGCTTCTTGTTTCTACAAAATCTTTAATAGCTTTGTCAAAATCTTCTTGAGTTATTCTGAAGTTGTCTATATCATTTTGTACAAGCGTTTTGTTTTCCATTTTTTCGAAAATCCCTGCTCTGTCATAGCCGTTAGAATGGGCTTCGTTAATAATGTATCTTATATCCGCACCGCTGGATTTTAAATCATAAAGCTTTTGGATAAGACTCTTTTTATCAATCGCTTCATCAAGCGGCTTGTTAGACGAGTGGATATCAAATATTTTTGCTGTACCTTCTAAATCCGGAAGTTTAATTTCCAAATGCTTTCCGAATCTTCCTGGACGGATTATTGCTTCATCCAAAGCTTTAAAGTTGTTGGTAGCACCGATAACAAATACGTTTTCATTATTGTTATCGAGGTCTGTCATAAGCGTGAGAAGTTGGTCAACAACTTTATCTCCATATTCATCTTTACCGCTTCTGCGCTTTGCAACAGAGTCAAACTCATCTATGAACATTATAGTCGGCTGCTTTTGCTTTGCCTCCTCAAATAAGTTTCTCCAATTTTCTTCGGATTCTCCAACCCATTTTGATTCAAGTTCTGTACCATTGAGGCTCATGAAATTAACATCTGCTTCATTGGCAAGAGCTCTTGCGATATGAGTTTTACCTGTTCCGGGAGGACCGTATAGAATGAAACCTCTGTTAATATCAATATTTTCATATCCTTCAGGATACCTTAGAGGATAAATTACGCTTTTTTTGAGTTCATCTATAAGTTTATCCTGACCGCCAACATCCTTGAATGTAACCTTTGATGTGCTTTTTTTAGTATCTTTTGCTAACTGTGAAATCATTCTTTTGTTTAATTTTTCAATTTCACTGCCGGCATCAGCCTGAAAATCGAATGCTCTTGCAAAAGATTTTCTGAATGCGCTTAAATTGGTTTTTGGTTTAGGTTTTATTGTAAGCAAACTACCTTCTATGTTTAATATGTCGTAATCAACAACATAAAAACTGTCATTTGGCTTGAGGGGATATGTTTTATCTCCTGAAATCAGCGTAATGTCTTTTTCATTCAAGTTTATTACTTCTTTATCTCCCAATGGATTTTTGAAGAAAGCAAGACTCCCTTCAAGTTTATCATCTTCAATATAAAAAGCTCTTTTAATAACATTTTTTATATGTTTGGCGGATGAATAAAGCGGTTTTTTGACATCACTTAATTTTTTGCCGACAATAATCAAGTCACCAAGCTGCATATTTTCAAAAATAGAAGCAAGTCTATCTTCCAAAGGAATTTTTTTGACAAGTTCCAACGCGCCTTTTGAAGCTTTGAATGAGACTTGATTATACGTATTATTTAGGAGGTTTAAATCCATTGATGAACTTTTGTGCATAATTTTTTTAGTTGCACTAACAGGTTTGTTTTGTAAATAATTAGCATCAAATGATTGAATAGGGTTAATTCTCATATCTTTACCTCCACATACAGCATCTAATCAAGTCTGTAAATAATTAAATCGGATTTACAGCTTGAATTTATGTTCATTATTTTATTGATTGCGACTAGTCTTGTAAATCCAAATAACAAAAAGCATGGCGTACCACAAACAAATTCATGACACGCATCAATAATTCTTCACACATTCTAATAATACTTGATTTTAGCATTTATCCCTTTGTTGTTTTTTGGTTTGTTAATTGTATGTTTTACACTATAAAGATTTTTTTTGATTTTGTCAAGCAAAAACAATGAATTGTAAAGAATGTTTATAATTTTTGTCTAAGTATAGAGTTTGAGCCCTGACAAGTTATGAAAAGCATATTGCCTTCAACGTGCAAACCATAAGGCTTGTCCAGCTTTGAAACAAAAACGGATGCTACTCCTTGCGGGGTAATTTTCAACACATTGTTATTATTATAATTTGAAACGTAAATATTACCTATATTATCAGTTGCCAGACTAATTGGTCCGTTAATAAGCTCACTTTTTAAGAAAACTTGCCGTTTGCCGTCAGGTGTGATTTTTAAGATACAGTTATCCGAGAAAGCTGCGACGTACAAATTTCCATTTTTGTCAGTTGTCACACCGGTCGGACTGAGTATGTTTTCATAAATACCTGTGTAAGTCGCAATTTTTGAAGGCTCATTGACCTTTTGAGGCGGAATTTCTGTCGCAAGTTTTATTGATTCGGAAAGTTCTAAACCTCTCTGATAATAACTGCTGGTTTGAGGAATAAGTTTTAAATATTCCTTTGTTTTGTCATAGTCTTCCAATTTGGAGCTTAACATAGCCAGTTTATATATAACTTCATAATCATTCGGATTTCTTACATACACCTGTTTATAAACATTCAGTGCTTCTGAGTATTGCTTAAGGTATTCAAGCACCGTGCCAAGGTTATAGTAAGCATCAATGTAATCAGGATATGTTCTTACGGCAGAGCGAAAAGATTCTATTGCGCGTTCATACATTCCAAGTTTGTAAAAATCAATGCCCTGATTATAATCCATTTTTGCATCAACCGGAATTTCTGCCGCGTAAGCAGAAAGTGAAGCGGATAACATTAAGATTGCAGCTATTTTTTTAAACATAAAATGATTATATCATACTTTTGCATTTTAGGGTAGAATATAAAATATGAAACCAAAAGTTATAGCGGTAGTCGGTGCTACGGCGAGCGGGAAAACCTCTTTAGCAATAAAATTGGCTCATCAAACAGATGGTGAGATTGTATCTGCTGATTCAAGACTTGTTTACAAAGGTTTCAATGTCGCAGCTGCTAAACCTACAGAAGATGAGCGTGAAGGAATTAAACATCATCTTATTGACATAGTTGAGCCGGAGTATGAATATTCTGTCGGAGATTATTACAAAGATGCCAAGAAAGTTATAGCGGATATCCTTTCTCGGGGGAAAGTTCCTATTATTGCAGGCGGGACGGGTTTATATATTAGGGTTCTTCTGGAGAACTACAATCTTCCTGAGGTAAAGACCGATTATGAACTTCGAGATAAATTGAATGAACTAACGCGAGAAGAACTTTTAGAAGAGTTAAAAAAGGTTGATGAAGTTACTTATAAAAGGGTTTTTGACGGAAACAAAAGGCGTATCGTAAGAGCATTGGAGATGATAAAAACTTTGGGTAAGCCGCTTTCAGATATATCAATAGAAAAAGAACCAGAGTATGATGTTGAGTGGAAAATGCCTTGTATAAAAACAAGAGAAGAATTGTACGAACGCATAAACAAGCGAGTTGATTTAATGGTTGAACAAGGTATTTTAGATGAAACAAAACAGCTTCTTGAGAAACACGGTCGTATAAAAAATTTGGTTTGTACAATAGGTTACAGAGAAATGATATCTTTCATTGACGGAGAGTGCAGTTTTGATGAAGCAGTTGATAAATTAAAACAACATACGAGAAATTATGCAAAACGTCAACTAACTTGGTTTAGGAAGAATCCGGCTTTGACAATTAATTACTAAAAAATTGCAAAGTTTGCAGTTTCTTGCTAAAATCAATGTATTATGAAAAGACTTATTATATTTTTACTAACAACGATTTTAATTTTTTCTCAGGTTGAAATTTCAAATGCATCAAATATTGATATTTTGCCTACAATGCAAAGTAAATCAAACGTTCAGGACAGAGTTTGGGCAGGAACATTTCAATTGGTGTGGAATGATTTGATTGATAAAGTTGCCTTCGGTTCCGTAAGATTTGCGGACGGTACTCCTGAGATTGCCCAAGAACTGAATAAGCGCAGTTTTGAAAGCACTGATATTTCTTTGAAAAGTTATTACAAATATGTTGGTAAAATAACCAAAAATACAAAAGCAAAGATAGAGAAAGCTATATTAAGAAAATTTGATGAAAAGAGTGATATCTTAGATAAATTGGATTGGACTCCGGCTCGCCAAAGGTATGTTTTGTATGCTATGCTCAAAAAAGATTTTGAATTCACTCAGCCGTTTGATAAATTAGGTAGAGACTCTTTTCGAGATATGACTGCCGAATATTTCGGGATAAACAGCAATTCCGATAATCGTTTGGGAGAAGGAGTAACCGTTCTTTTCTACAATTCTCCTAATGATTTTGCAATATCACTTTCAACGATGAATAACGATGAAGTATTTTTATACAAAACTAATACAACAAAACCCTTCAATTATATATATTCTGATATGCTAAAGAAATCATCAATGTATGAAGGTGATAAAGAATTTCAAAATATTGATGAACTAAAAGTTCCCAATCTTAAATTTTTTGAAGAAAAAGAGTTTAATGATCTGACTTTTATGCGAATAAAAGGTACTCAGCTAATGATAGACAAGGCAATTGAGACAGTTAAATTTGAAATGAATAATAAAGGCGTCAGACTAAAAAGTGAGGCTGCAATAACAACAAGATTGACATCTGCCAATCCGAGCGAAGATAGTGAACCGAGATATTTCTACTTAGATGATACTTTTGTTTTGTTTTTGAAAGAAAAAGAAAAATCAAAACCATATTTTGCACTAAGAGTGTACGATATATCCAAGTTTGAATAATTCAAAACGAATTTTTCGGATGATAAAATGTAATTTTTTATTACAGGATTTCCTTTTTGCATAATTGTATATTAAAATAGTGATTGTTGAAAAACTTGAGACGAGAGTATATAAGAAAAGTTTAATAAACATTAGGGATTAATTTGAATGAGAAGATGGAGAAAGTATGATATCTATATTGTAGCATTTTTGCTTGTTTTAACAGTCGGCTGCTTTATATATAATCATCACTCATCTGAAGCTCGCGGAGTTTCAGAGTATTCTACTGCTCTGAAAGCCTATAAAGATAATGATTTTGAAAAAGCATATCAAGAATTTGGAAAAGTTCCTCAAGATTCAAGCTTAAAACATCCTGCTTTATTTAGGCAAGCAAGATGTGCAACAAATCTTGGCAGGACAGAAAATGCAATCAAAAAATATAAAAAGATAGTTAATACAAATTCGGAGAGCGCTATTGCGCCAATTAGTGAATATAATATGGCAGTTTTGATGTTTGAATCACAGGATAAAAGAGCAAAACATCATTTCAAAAAGATTATAAAAAAATACCCAACAAGCGATTATGCAATAGCTTCCAATTATTATTTAGGTATGATAGAAGCAATAAATCCGCCTAAAAACAAAAAACGACTGGAAAAATCAAAAGAGCGGGCATTAGAGTATTTTAAAAATTATATTGACAAAGCCCCTGATGGCAGATTTGCAATAAATTCCGTAAAAGCAATAAAAAATTTAGATAAGACTCTTTCAAATTATGATAATTTATTAATAGCTAAGGCGTATTATGCAAATGGGGAGTATGATAATGCTCTTGCGTTTTTGCAAGCAACGACGGTATCTGAAAGCTGGTCGGATTTTGCAAAAACGGAGTATCGCCTTGGTGATAAAGCTAAGGGAAATTATTATGCAGAGCTTGGACTTACAAAACACGCTTCTACAACAGAACCTGCTGATGTATATGAAGTTATTGATAATTATATAACAGCATCTGCAACCAGAAAAGACGGTATAAACAAGTTGTTATCTCTAAGGTTGAAGTCTACCGGTGCAGACTATGTATCTTATCTGTATTGTAGCGAAGTCGCAGACTCTGCTTCTAAAAGTGATTGTTTCAAGGCAATGTATGAAAAGTATCCAAACGGTCAATTCTCAGCAGAAGCCCTTTACAATCTATTTTTGGCAAAATATTTGCAAAAAAAATATTATGATGCGCAGAGACTTGGTTTCTTGCATATGAGAAAGTTCCAAAATGTAAAATCAAGTCCGGCTGTTACTTATTTTATGGCAAAAATAGCTTTCAAGTTAAAACATTATGAGAGTGCCAACAGTTATTTTAAAGAAGTAATTACTAAATATCCGGATAGCTATTATGCGTTTCGTGCAAATTATAATTTGTACAAAGACGACGGTTTTTTGCCGTTTTTAGCGCTAAAAGAAAAACCAGTAATTTTTCCTTACAGAAAGTCACTGGATAACAATTTAGTAGTCAAACTTGCATATTTAAAAGACTATGATTTTGTTGAGGAGCTCTGTAAAAAAGATAAATTTATACAAAGCTGGATTTCTTATGAAAAGGGAGACTATACCGTATCTGCGGTATTAGCAAGAAATGCAATGGAAGAGCAAAGTGTCAAACCGCCGTTTGATGACTTGAGGTGGCGGCTTATTTACCCGCTTCATTATTATGATTCAGTTAACAGGTATAAAGGAAACAACAACCCAATTATTCTTCAATCTATTATTAAAGAAGAAAGTCACTTTAACCCGTATGCTGAAAGCTCTGTCGGAGCAAAAGGGTTAATGCAGTTAATGCCTTCTACTTATTCAGAGGTTTTAAGTAAAAATAATATTCCTTCGTCGTTGAGTATTGCAGATAAAAATATTGCCGCGGGCAGTCTTTATTATTCAGGACTAAAGAAATCACTGGTGAACAAGGACTTGTATGCAATATCAGCTTATAACGGCGGAATCGGGTCTGTTACAAACTGGTTTTCAAAAATAATTTATAATGATACCGATGAATTTGTTGAACAAATTCCGTATCCTGAAACAAAAAATTATGTAAAAAAAGTCTTGAGAACATATTGGGTGTATGGTAACATTTACTAGGAGCAATTGGGTATATGATTAAAATTTTAATGTTTTTAGTATTAATATTTTTATTGTTTTGGGCTTGCAGATTTGTTATCGGGTATTTTAACCTTGTAATAACACGCAGATTGGCATTCAAAAACTTTTTATCAATTGATAAAAAAATAACAGAAGCATATAAGGATATAAAAACCGCATCAAAATACATAGCGGAATATGTTGAGACAGAGCCGAGTTTGAAAACTATAGACAGAAAAATTGCTCTTAATTATATTGTACTTCAAACTTTGGATGACAACATTGATGAAGGTGTAAAGCGTGTAATAAGGGAAATGGAAATTTCAGTAAAAGAAGATAAAGAAGCATATAATAAACTTGCATACAAGCTTAAATACGCGCTTGAAGTTTTTCCGTCTTCATACATAGGAAGACTTATGGAAATGCGGACTGTAGATATTTTTAAGTTGATAAAAGAATAATTATATAACTATATCAAGCTCATCTCCGAGTTTTTCGATTATTGGTTGAATTTTTTCTCTTAACTGTTTAGGCGTTGCGGTTTTGTTTTGTATGGCAACGTTATTCACAAGTTCTGTCGCGTCTTTAATTTGCGGATATTTCGCAAAGATTTTTTTTGTTAATTCAAGAGCGTATCCCTTGTATCCGCGGCATCCTATGTATTTAGGCATCGTACCATACATTTCTTTTACCGTGCTTATATAGCTTTCCATACCTTCAGGTTCTAAAATTTTTTGCGTAGTAATTTGTAATATAGAACTTGTTTTGTACTTTTTTTCGAAATTTATATTATTGGATATTTGCATGTTCATACTTATAAAAAACTTATAAAATATTTTTTTGCTACTTATAAAAATTTGTTATTCATCTTTTCCCAGCCGACAGTGGTTTCCCTGCCGTGTCCAGGGTATATTTTGGTATTTTCAGGCAGTGTAAATATTTTTGTCTCAATACTCTCTACAATTTGGTCAAAATCGCCGCCTTCTAAATCACATCTGCCAACAGATTCTCTAAATATTGTATCTCCGCTAAAGAGGTTCCCGTTTATCAGGTAACAAACACCTCCCTGTGTATGCCCTGCGGTTCGGATAACTTTGATTTCTATGTTTCCAAGCATAATAATATCCCCGTCTTCTATAAACTTATCTATTCTGGGCGGTGTCATATCCGGCATTCCAAACATAGGTAAAAATTTGTTTACGTTGTTAACCCAATCCAAATCAGCTTTATGCATATAAACGGGTGCGGCGATGTTTCTTATCCCCGCAATATGATCAAAATGACCGTGGGTTAGCAGGATGTATTTTAACTCTGCTCCATACTCTTTCAATGCCTGCATAACTTTGTCATGAACATCAATGGATGAACAGTCGATTAGCGCTGCCTCTTTTGATTGTTCATCAATAATCAGGTAGTTATTATTATCTATTGGCGGCTCTATGAAAGTTTTTATAATCATAAAAAAATTTTAGCATAAAAGTTTATCATGCTATAATATGTGTATTCTAAAGGAGGGAATATGAAAAAAGTTTTAGTATCGTTAATGATTATATCTTTATTTATGACAGGAGCTGTTTTAACAGGTCAAGCAGTTAATGCCGAAAAAGAGAGAGGATATATTGCGCTCTCTACTTCGGCAGACATGGAAGTTGCACCTGATATTGCAGAGATATCCTTTGCAATTGTAACATCAGATAACAAGTCGATGCAAAAAGCTACTGCACAGAATAAAGAAATTTCCGATAAGGTTTATGCTCTTTTGAAAGGAATGCTAAACTCTCAAAACGGAGATTATATAAAAACATCAGATTTTCATGCAGCACCTGTGTATACATATTCCGGCAATAAAAAGAACTTAGATAAGTATGAGGTTTCAAACAGAGTTTTTGTTCATACGAAATCAATTGATAAAATTGGTACTATGATTGACGGAGCAATAAGTGCAGGCGCAACAAACGTTAACAGTCTAAATTTTTCTGTTTCAAATTATGAGTCTCAATGCAATTCTTTGATTGAGAAAGCTGCAAAAAAAGCAAGTACAAGGGCAAATATTGCTGTAAAAAGTGCAGGTTCATTCTTGGACGGGATTCGTTCTATGGATATAAGTTGTAGTGAAAATAGACCATACAATGCTGCGCCAAGAATGCTTATGGCAAAAAATATGCTTGGTGCAGTCGCAGACAGTGCTCCTGCTCAAGCTGCCGGAATAGAAATTTCAAGTGGTGTAATAAAAATATATGCAAATGTTAATGTAAGTTATTTTGTAAAGTAATTTATACTCTATAGGGTAAAAATTAGCGAAAGGAATATGTTAAAATAAGTTTATGGATAACTTAAAAGAAAAAGCTCTAAGAAAATTAACTAATGCATTGAATGCGAATGATTATGTTGCGGCAAGAAAAATTATAGAAAACGATTTGAAAAGGTGCGGAGCAAAACTGGAGTGCTGTTTTTATCTTGCACTTATCGCAGAAAATCTTGAAGAAAAACTTAATTTATATACAAAAGCTCTTGAAATTAAGCCTGATTTCTTGGACGCGCTTATCAATCGCGGGTTGGTTAAAAATGAACTTCAGGACTATGAAGGTTCAATAGAAGATTATAATAAGGCAATAGAGTTAGATTCAAGGTGCGCTCTTGCATACAACAACAGAGGGTACACTAAATATAAAAAGCAGGATTACGAAGGGGCTCTAAAAGATTATAACAAGGCAATTCTTCTGAATCCTAATATGAAAATAGCAATTGATAATAAAGCAAAACTACTCCAAGAAGTTTGCTTGGAAGATGATATAAATTTCCCTGAAAAATATTATATGAGTCTTGCAATAGCTGATATAAATGCCGGCAAATTTATGGATGGTATAAAAAATCTTGATGAAGTCTTGAAATATAATAAAGAATCGTATCTTGCTCATTTTTATAAAGGTGTTGCTTATCATAGCATGGGGCTTGATGAGAGTGCAATTGACGGATATACAAAAGCAATAGAGCTAAATAAAAATTTGGTAGATGCGTATTTTAACAGAGGACAATTGCTGCACAAATCAGAACCCAAAAAGGCTCTTGACGATTTTGTAGCAGCTGTCGCATTAGATCCCAAGTTTATTGATGCATATTATTCTATAGCAGCGATACAAAAAAATTTAGGGCAATACGAAGATGCTGTTAAAAACTTAGATAAAATTTTAGAAATTGATTCAGGAGCGATTAATGCAAAAGCGCTTAAAAAATTAATCTTAACAAAATATTTACACCGGTAATGCTTTACCTGTGCGTTTAGTTGTAATATAATATCCTTATTGGTAGAAGAAAGGGAAGGTATGAATAATCAAAAAATTGCCGTGATTGGCATGGGAATGTGGGGAAAAAATATTGTAAGAAATTTTTATAACCTCAATGTTTTAGATAGTGTGTGTGATTTGGATGAAGATTCCCTGAAAGCTGTAAGAGAACAGTTTGCGGGTGTTAATACGACAAAAGATTTTAATGAAATACTAAATAATCCGGAGATAACCGGTGTTGCAGTTGTAACTCCCAGCCATACTCATTTTAAGCTAGTAAAGGCAGCGCTTGAAGCAGGCAAAAATGTTTATGTAGAAAAACCTATTTCAACAGTGGCAGAGGAAGCAAAAGTTTTAACAGAGTTGGCAGAAGCAAAAAATTTGGTTTTGATGGTAGACCATCTTCTTCTATATCACCCTGCTGTAAACAGGTTAAAAATGCTTATTGAAGAAGGCGCTCTTGGCGAAATCGTTTATGCTCAAAGTGACAGATTGAATGTTAATTATCATAAAAATGACAGAAGTGTTATGTGGGACTTGGCTCCGCATGATGTTTCAATGGTGGCTTATGTTACGGGTAAAAATCCAGTAAAAGTTATCTCTGCAATAGGCGCATCAAGTGACAGAAATAATATCATGGATATAACTCATTTAGGAATCGAGTTTGAAGGCGGTATGATTGCTCACATTTCTGACAGTTGGATTACCCCTCAAAAACACGTAAATCTACTGGTCAGAGGGACAAAAGCGACAGCAATATTTGATGATTGTGCACCGACTGACAAGTTAAAAATTTATGATAACTTTGTTCCTGCAAATACACAAAATGTTGCACTTGATTACTTGGAAATTGAGCCGTTGAAGCTTGCTTGTCAGCATTTTGTGAACTGTATAGCAACAGGTCAAAAAGCCCGTTCTGATGGTGCTAACGGATATGCCGTAGTAAGTGTTTTAGAGGAGGCAGAACGCATAATGCTTGGTTCTAAAAAGGAAGAATTAGACAAAAAAGACTTTGCTCTTTCTCGTAT
>CACZPB010000067.1 GCA_902782905.1 uncultured bacterium | reverse complement strand
TTTAGCGAGTTCCCTATCTAAAGCTAAAGATAAAGCTTATATGGAAGCAAAAGATTTAAACTTTAAAGGGATTTATTATAGAAAAGACCTTTGTAAGACGCTATATTAACAAGAGTTCCCCAGAATGCCTTAACAAAACTTAACAATTTTTATCAAAAAAGGCAATTTTATATTATATGAATACTTTATATATATACAAGAGATAAAAAAGTATAATAAAGTATAAAAAGGAGATTTATTATGGCAAGAGTTTTAATTTCAATGCCTGAAAGCTTTTTAGGCAGAATTGATGAAGTAGCGGAAAATGAAAGTCGCTCAAGATCAGAATTAATCAGAGAAGCATTAAGAAGCTACATCACACGTTCTCAAGTCAGACAAAACACATTAGCTGACAAAAATGCAAGAATTTTAGAGGCGCTACTAGACTAGGTATAAATGAGAAGCGGATAGAGGGCAAATAAACAATCTTAGTTTATTTACCCCAAGGGGAAATGGGATATATACACGCGGACGGAGGTTCGCAAAAAGACACACGAGGAAAGAAAAGAGAAAACACGAGGAAAAGACAAAGGTCTTTAATTGAGAAAAAACAACCATAGGAATTCTGTGAGAGGAATTCCTTTTTTTTTGTGCATTTATGGGAGAAGAGAGGTAAATATTAAAAATTAAGATTAAATGTTAAATGTATAAACCTTATAAAAGAATGTTTAGCGTTTACAATCAGCTCTATTTGAGTTAAATTAACTTTTAGAATGAACAAAAAAAATTATTTAATTTATACATCACTTATCTTTATAGGAACCCTGTTTTATTTCTTTGCAAATTTCCAAAGAATAGCAATCCCCGGGGCGGTATACAATATTTTACAAAATGAACTTAGTGTTAATGCCCCGCAAATTACCATGTTTGGCGCAATATTTATGTATGTATACGCGCTTACTCAGCTTATAAACGGAGTTTTGGTAGATAAATTCGGCGGCTTTAGAGTGATGCTTGTTGGAGGGATAATTCTTAGTTTGGGTGCGCTCATATTCCCCCTGAGTTCAAGTTTATATATTATGTACCTTTCAAGAGGTTTAATCGGACTTGGAAGCAGCATGTTTTATTTAAGTTTGATAAAAGAGCTTAAAAATATCGTTTCGGAAAAAAATTTTGGAATTGCAATTTCTGTAATGCTTTTCATCGGATATTCAGGAGGAATTGCTGCAAATGCACCATTTGTTTACGCAATGAGATTTGCTTCTTGGAGAGAGATATTATTCATCCTTGCTTGCATAGCCACTATTGGAATAGTTATATTCACCTTGCTTTTGAAAGGAATTAAACTTCCAAAAATCAATAGGAACGTAAAACTTAGGACGCTACCGTTTAGACTGGTCTTACACAAAAGACATAATAGAAACTTGTTCAGCTTTGCTTGCTGCAACTTTGCGATATCATACGCTATACAAACAATAATAGGTAAAAAATTTCTTGAAGATTTTTGTTTAATGACAAGCACAAAAGCTGCCCTTGTTCTTTCCGGCATGGCAATAATTGCGGCTCTGTTTAACATTGTTAACGCATATATTTGTAAACTGTTTCACAATAACAGAGTTAAATTCTTAAAAAATGCTTCTATAATTACTTTTTGTTCTCTTTTATGCCTGTGCATACTACTTATTTTTGATATAAAAACAGATTTTGTTGCCGTAATCTTCTGTATACTGGCTGCAAATGCAAGCTTAAGTTCACTTCTGGTTCCTGTACTACACTTAACAAACAGAAAATTTGTCTCAAGTACTGCCGTCAGCATTATGAACTTTTGCTTCTTTACAATGGTAGGAATTTTAGGGACGCTTATGGGCTTTTTGCTAAACCTTTTCCCACACAAAACAATTGGAAGTACAATCGTTTATTCTAACGAAGCCTACTTAACAGTGTTTGGAATGTTCTTCTTCTTGAGTGTTTTTGAGATGTATAAGGCTATGAAGCTATCAAACAAATATTAATGAACATCTGCCTGAACCAAAATTGAAGTAAAGTATTTGTTAGCTACTTTAACTATATCGGATGCCGTTACACTATCAATAATTTTTGTGTAATCATCCAAAAAATCATATCCAAATCCGTATCCTTCAAAATACCCTATATTTGAAGCCTTCTCGGAGTTTGTTTCCAATGCAAGAATAAATCCGCCTTTTAGTCTATCTTTTGCATCCTGAAGCTCTGTATCTGAGACAAATTCAGTCTTTAGCCTGCTAACTTCACCTAACATTTTGCCCTTTGAATAATTCAGAGTATCTGGGTTAGTTCCTATATATGTCATGAAAATTCCGCCCAGCATTTTGGGTGAATAACTTGAACCTAGTTGATAGGCTAATCCGTCTGCTTCTCTCAAGTTTCTGTATAATCTTGAGCTTAACCCCGAACCAAGAAGGGTATTTATAACTTTTAGGGTTACAAAATCTTTTTTGTCTTGAACGCCTGCTGTTTGCCACCCCATAAACAGCCATGCTGTCTGCAAATCTTTTATTGCCTTAGAATAACTCTTTGGCTTTGTTAATTTTGTGACCTTACATGCAGAATAATTGAATTTTGGCATTTTTTTGTCGGAAAGAATTGATGCAAAACGTTCTGTTATATCCTTAGAATTCACATTTCCGCTTATTGATACAATAATATTTTTGGAATCCAAGACTTTGTCATAATAATTGACTACATCAGCTCTCGTAATTGTCGGCAATGTTTTTTCAAGAACTTTATTGGTGTGAGAATAGATACTGCCTTCGTATATCATTGTTTTAAATTCTTCTAAAGCAATATTCATAGGAACATCGCGTCTTTGTTTTATTTTAGATAAAATCTCTGAACGTTTCTTCTCAAGTTCATACTCATCAAAAACTGCATTATTTAAAATTTCGTCCAAAATCTCCATTGTCTTGTCGATTTGTGCAGTTGTTGTTTGAACATCTATCGTGAAGAAATCTTCGTCGCAGGAAGGTTTTATATCAATTCCGTTTTCATCCAAAAGAACCGCAAGTTCTTGTGCTGAAAACTTTTTTGTACCTTTTAAAAGCGTTTGAGCAGCAAGGGTTCCTTCTCCGGCAATATTTTCCAAGAACTCTCCGCCTTTTGCAATAATTGTCATTGCAATAATATCATTACTTTTGTTATCATTTATCAAAAATACCGCACCGTTTGAAGCTTGATATTTTGTTGTTCCTGACTTTTCCGAAATTTTTTGTACAGAAACGTTAGGTGCTTTTTGAGGTTGAACATTTTTCATACTGTTTGGCAGCATCAAAGAAACTGCGCTTTTTTGTACTCCCAAATATTTTTGCGCAGCACACTGGACAGATGACGCCGAAACTTTATTTATTCCGGCTATATAATTTTTGTATAAATCGGAACTGCCCGTAAGCGTAATTATATAACCCAGTTCAGATGCAATGTTTGAAGTTGATTCTCTTGAATAATAAGTATCTTGTATAATTTTTTTCTTTGCTCTTTGGACTTCTTCTTCCGTAACACCATATTTTTGAATTTGAGCTATTTCAGCAAAGATTGCCTTTTCAAGCTTATCCGTATTTTGCGGCTGAAAATTTGCCGTTAAATATATTATCCCGTCATCTCTAAAGCTTCCGTTAGAAGCAGAAATTGAATATGCCAAACCTTTTTGCTCTTTTATGTCTCTATATAGCCTTGAGGATTTGCCGCCGCCTAAGATTTCAGTCAAAACATCAAGAGCAAATGTATCAGAATCTGAAATTTCTGCACCTCTAAAACCAATCATCATATATCCTGATTGAGTATCTGTATAATCAACTTTTCTTCTTTGAGAACTAATTTGTCGTTCTTTCTTGAAAGATTTTTTGACAGGTTTTTTGTATTGTTGATTGAACGCTGATTGTATTTTATTTATTGCATCTTGTGCATTAACATCACCAACAACAAGAGTTACCATATTAGATGGAGAATAAAATTTATTAAAATATTCAAGAATTTCTTCTCTGCGCATTGTACCTACTATATCAGCCGTACCAATAACTTTTCTTTTATAAGGATGGCCTGTATACATCAAATCGTTAAGATTATCATAAACCTGTTTAGAAGGGGTATTTCCATCCTTTGAAATTTCTTCCAAAACAACTTTTCTTTCTTTCTCAAGCTCTTTCCTTGGAATTTGCGGGTTTAGAAGCATATCAGAATGCAAATCAAGCGCAGTATCAAAATACTCCGATGGAATCGTTATATAATAATGTGTAAAATCTTTGCTTGTTGCCGCATTTACAACAGCTCCCTTTGATTCTAAAATCCTATCCATATCTCCCGTAGGATGAGCTTTTGTACCTTTGAAGAACAAATGTTCTAAAAAATGAGAAATACCATTATTTGTGCCATCTTCATTTATCGAACCTGTCCTAATCCAAGTGTCTATCGTAACTATCGGATTATTGTGTATTTCATAAACAACTACGGTTTGCCCGTTTGGCAATTTTTGCACCGCATATTCTTCTGCATAAACAAAAGACATCGTTAAAAACATTAGCAATGATATCAACAAAAATTTTATTCTATACATAAATACCCCTCATATAATACAAATATAATAATACATCCAATATTAATTTGCTATAGTTTATGTGGACAAGCAGCCAATTAAGTGTTAGAATTAAATTTTCTAGTAGGAGATTTATATGAAATATTCATCAGACGGTACTCAGTATCACATTGGTTTAAAAGAAGGAGATGTCGGAGAATTCGTCATTCTACCGGGTGATCCCAAAAGATGTAAAAAAATTGCAGCATACTTTGAAGATGCAAAACTCATTGCAGACAAACGCGAATTTGTTACATATACAGGATATCTGAACGGTAAAAAAGTCAGCGTCACATCCACGGGTATAGGCGGTCCTTCTGCATCTATTGCACTGGAAGAGCTCGTTAAAATAGGTGCTAAAAAGTTTATTCGGGTTGGCACTTGCGGCGGCATGCAAACTGAGGTTAAAAGCGGCGATCTCGTAATAGCTACCGGCGCAATAAGAATGGAGGGGACTTCAAAAGAATATGCACCAATAGAATTCCCTGCCGTTGCAGACTATGACATCATAAGCGCACTAAAAAATTCCGCAGAAAAATTAAATATTCCTCACCATCTGGGTGTGGTTCAGTGCAAAGACGCATTCTACGGACAACATAATCCTGAAATTATGCCGGTGAATTATGAACTTGAAAACAAATGGCAAGCATGGCTAAAACTCGGATGCCTCGCATCCGAAATGGAATCTGCTGCATTATTTATAGTAGGAAGCTTCTTAAAAGTTAAAGTTGGCTCAATATTTTTAGTAGTTGCAAATCAGGAAAGAGAAAAGCTTGGACTAGATAATCCCGTTGTACACGATACTGATTCTGCAATAAAAGTTGCAATAGAAGCTATAAAAACTATGATATAGTATTGACAAACATATTTGAGTACGTTAAAATAACCTTGTATCGATATATCGATACAAGGTTTAAAAAGGGATTATATGAAATATAATTTTATAAATTTGAATAGAAATTGGTGGCGCGGGTTAGTTTAACTGCCCATTTTGTCATGCTATTCAAAACAATATAAATAGGGCAGTCTATTAATGGAGTGTCACTAATTATATTGGAGAAAAAATTAAATGTCAGATAATATAAAAATTCTAATCAACTCACTACCGAAATACTTAAGACCTGCTGCACGCTTTTTAAGACACCAAGAAAGCGCATCAGGACTTTCTACTACGCGTTATATTCAAGACGTTTCGACTTGTCTTTTACCGAAAGCTGTTTTTTCAAGAAGCATTGAGGATTTGACGGAAAACACATTCCTTGAAACATCTGAAGAAGCGCTTATTTACCTATCACCTGCGATTTTGGGTGAACATATTGCAAGAAAAGCGTTTTCTAAAGGACTAAATAACAATCTAAAAAAAGAAGTAGCAGAAACTGGCGTAAATCTTTTAAAGAAAGGGGAAAAAGACCTTTTAACAAAAGCTAACAACAAAAAAGTTTTACCCGTAAAAGCAGCAATTGCACTCGCTGCAACTGCAATTCCTTTGACTGAATATTCGCTAAACTATATCAAAAACCTTATGACACTAAAGCTTTTTAACAAGAGCGATTTTAAGAATATTGCATCTCTGGAAAACAATCAAGAAGATATCGCTCAACAAGAAAAGGTCAAAAAAAGCGCAAAAAAACATATTGCAGGCGCAGCAACAGTTTACGCTGGTCTTCTTGGACTAGCTGGACTTCTTGCAACAAGGGGTAAAAACTCTAAATTCTTGCAAAAAATTTCTGAATTTATTGTTGCACCCGGAAACAAACTTTTTTCAAAGAATGAAAAAGCCAAAAATTTTGTTAACAAATACTTTAATATGGATTTTAACAAAAGTAAAAATGGAAAATTGGTATTGAGCAAAGGACAGCTTACTACTTGCGTTCTTGTAGGCGGCTGCGGATATTTTGGAGCTTCAGCAGACAGAGGCAAAGAAAACTTCAAAGAAACAGCCACACGCTTCCCGCTTGTTGCACTTTATGTTATTACAGGTAGCGAGCTTGTTGAAAAAGGTTTTAAAGGAATCTTACAAAAATACGGCAAATGCAAAGATGTTATGAACGATAAACGCGAAGTTACTCCGTTTGAGAAATTGGATGAACTCGCTAAAAAGCTTGCTAAAGAAAAAGGTACAACGGTTGAACAGGAGTTCAAGTCTTTGGTAAAACAAAAAGGCTTAATTTTTGGACTTCCATACCTATTTGCACTCGGTGTAATGGGCTTCTTTGTATCAGGAATGACAATAAGAGCAACAAAGAAAAGATATGAAAAAGAACATAAATAAAAATTATTATTTATGAACATTACAAAGCGACTTGACGATAATCAAGTCGCTTTAATATATTATTTTATGTTTTCAGAATACCCCTCACCCGCACTTCTATGACTCACTATCGTTCGTCTGGAATTGCGACCTCTCCCTCGAGGGGCGAGGCAATAGTGCTGTATTCATCCTACCAAGATGCTTTTGTTACACCCGGAAGTAAACCTTGGTGTGCCATCTTTCTCAAGCAGATTCTGCAAAGACCAAAATCCCTGTGGAAACCGTGAGGACGACCGCAGATTGAGCATCTGTTGTGCAATCTTACAGACGGATATTTACCCTTTGCTGCCAAGATTCTTCTTGTGTCTTCTTTATTTATCATCGCTTTCTTAGCCATGAATTTATCTCCTTTATATTTCTTTCTAATTATTTTCTGATTGACTATTTGTTAAGTCCTTTGAATGGCATACCCAAAAGTCTCAACAATTCTCTTGCTTCATCATCTGTATTAGCAGTTGTGATAACAGATACGTTCATCCCTTTTACCAAATCAACTTCTTCATAAGTGATTTCAGGGAACAATGATTGTTCTTTCAAACCTAAAGTATAGTTTCCTCTGCCGTCAAAACTCTTTGCTGATATACCGCGGAAGTCTCTGATACGAGGAAGAACTACGCAAATCAACTTTTGCAAGAAATCGTACATTCTTTCGCCTCTAAGTGTAACCATAGCACCAACAGGCATACCTTCACGAAGCTTGTATGATGCGATAGATTTTTTAGCCTTAGTAACAACTGCATGTTGACC
>CACZPB010000066.1 GCA_902782905.1 uncultured bacterium | reverse complement strand
GTGGAATGCAGGTTTAACTTCTTTTGTAGGAATTGTGCTTACCAGCAGTCCGTCTTTTCTTACAAAAGTCATATTTTCAACTTCTTTGGTATTAACATCTGTTACCGCAATTTCAGCTTTTTCAATCTGATCAAGCTGACTGAACTTCAGGTTCAAACTATCCAAACTAACTTTAAAATCAGCAGGTTCACCCGGATTTAAAGTACCCTGAACTTCAACTGCCTTGTTTGGTTTTTCAATTTTAACATTGTCAATCGGCTCCATATCAGCCTTGAAATAAACCTTAGCTGTTTTGCCTGTCATAAACGAGTCATATCTTGAAACACCAAATACACCGTCGTTAGATACTCCTGCAGAAGTTTTCATTGTTGCATCAAGTCTTTTTATAAATAAAAACTGAGAATCTCCTGCCATTTGTATAAATTGCGGACTCATAAGGGTTGAATACAAAAGAATGAATATCGGCATTTGTATTAAAAGAGGAAAACACCCCGCCATAGGGTTAAATTTGTGTTCCTTATAAAATTCCATCATTTTTTGCTGCATAACCTGAGGGTTACTTTTGTATCTTTCTTGAATAGCCTTCATTTTAGGCTGCAAAAGTTGCATAGTACGCATTGAGCGCTGTTGCGAAACCCCAAGAGGCCACATCGCAGCTCTTACTATTATCGTGAGTAATATAATTCCAATGCCGTATCCGCCGACAACAGACAGTGCTTTTAAAACGTTGATAGTTAGTGTTGTAAAATCCATGTTTTCTCTTCCCTAATTTGTAATATTAACCACCCCTCTCTAACTCTCCCTATTAGGGGCGAGAACTCCTTCCTCTAATGGGGAAGGTTGGGATGGGGTATAAACCCTATTCCAAAATACTTTAAATATGCTTTGACGTCAAGTTTAAACAAAGTGGCCTAAAGGTTCCTTCCCCTGATGGGGAAGGTTAGGATGGGGTACTTTTAATAAAGCGGATATTTTGCGCAAAGTTTTAATGATGCTTGTCTTAAATCCGAAAGGGTAGCTTCGTTATCAGAATTTTTTATTGCTTCTGCAATAATTCTTGCAACTTCTTTCATATCATCTTCTTTAAAACCTCTTGTGGTCATAGCCGCCGCGCCTAAACGAATACCGCTTGTGACAAAAGGACTTTGAGGATCGTTAGGAACAGTATTTTTATTGGCGGTAATTCCGACTCTTTCAAGTATATTTGCCATATCTTTGCCTGTTTTACCGGTTTTCCTTAAATCAAGTGTCATAAGGTGATTTTCTGTCATGCCGCCAACAATATCAAGCCCGTTATCTAAAAGTCCCTGTGCTAAAGCTGCAGCATTTTTAACAATTTGCTTGGCGTATTCTTTGAAAGATGGTTGCAGCGCTTCTTTTAGGGCAACAGCTTTTCCTGCAATAATATGCTCCAAGGGTCCGCCTTGAATTCCAGGGAAAACTGCTTTATCAATTGCTTGAGCAAATTCTTCATCACACATAATAATGCCGCCTCTCGGACCTCTCAAAGTTTTGTGAGTCGTTGTAGTTACAATCTGTGCGTATCCGCTTGGAGACGGGTGAACTCCGCCTGCAATAAGGCCTGCAATGTGAGCTATGTCTGCCATTAGAATTGCGCCGACTTCGTCAGCAATTTCTCTAAAACGTTTGAAATCTATGATTTTAGAATAGTTGCTTGCTCCGCAAATGATTAATTTCGGTTTGCATTCAAGCGCCATTTGTCTTACGTTATCGTAATCAATTACACCATTTTCATCAACGCCATATTGTGTAACGTTAAAATACATGCCTGAAAAATTAACCGGAGAACCGTGGCTCAAGTGTCCGCCGTTAGATAAATCCATGCTCAAAACGCTGTCACCGTGTTTTAATAGTGCTGCAAAAACTGCCATATTCGCTTGAGCGCCCGAGTGCGGCTGAACGTTAGCGTGGTCCATTTTGAAAAGTTCGCACGCTCTTTTTTGAGCCAATTCTTCAATCTTATCAATAACTTCGCATCCGTTATAATAACGTTTTTGCGGTTTTCCTTCAGCGTATTTATTAGTTAATACACTACCGCAAGCCTCCATTACCGCAGGTGAAGTAAAGTTTTCACTTGCAATAAGCTCGATTGTCGTACGTTGTCTTTCGAGCTCCTCATCAATATATTGTGCTAATTCAGCATCCGTTTCTCTAACTTTATCCAATCCCATATTCCCTCCTTATAAAAACAATCGTAATACAATTATAGAGGAATCGGATTATAAATGCAAAAGCTTATAGAAATGCTTAATAAAATACATTCATCTTGGTGTGCTAGCCTCCCCTTTGGGTAGGAATGATGCCTTACTTTAGTAAAACGCATCTTGTCTCTGCCCCAGTTGGGGAAGATGTCCGAAGGACAGAAGGGGAGCAATCAGAAGAATTGACAAACAGCACCCCACCTAACCTCCCCATCAGGGGAGGAACGATGCCTTGGCTTGACATGAAATTCCCATACAAACCCGATGACGAAGCAATCCGGCTTATTCTTAATCATCCCTACTCCACACGCCAACCGTTGTCAGCTATTCTTCCTGTGCAGGCAAAACCAGCCATTGCGTTAGAAGATGTCAAGCTGCAAGCAGTAATTTCACCATCGGATAAGCGTCTGTGTGTTTTAGACCCCCAAGGGATAAGTTTTCCGGAATCATCTACAATGAACATAAACGTTTCAGTTCCGGCTTTTCCGGTTCCTTTAGCTCCGTTGATATCAAGTATTATTACTCCCTGTGCTCCGAGGTATGAGCCTCCCGCACCTGTAGATGGTGTCGGAATCGTGTCAGATACATCAAATATAGATCCGTCATTTGTTTGGAATGCGTTATTGAAGGCTGTTGGGTTTGAACCGTCAGGAGATTTATAACTGTAATTTGATGAATTTCCTCCAAGCGGTGTAACTATCAAATGTTCTTCAAGCTTTGGCATGACATTATTAGTAAAATTTCCCAAATCAGAAAGTTTATCTATCCTTTCTTCTTGTATAAGCTGACCGGCAGCGTTTTCAAAAGAGGAAACAAATTTTGCAAGCGAAGGTCCTATGTGTGCTTTGTTTGTGTTTTTGACAAGCGCAGACATAGATAGTGCTGCTATAATTCCTACGATGCTAATTGTTATCAGAACTTCTAATAAAGTAAAACCGTTTTTTCTCATAATACACCTCTTTTGAGGCTATTCTAGCATATTTTTAACAAAAAAGAAACTCTGTTTTTGCAGAGTTTCTTTTTATTGCTTTTGATAATTTAATTATTCTTCTACCTTCCAACCGTTATCAGCGATTTGACCTGTCTTAAAGAAGCCAAAATCATCATTTGAGAAACTATTTTGGGCATTTCCTTGTGCATCGGTTGTTTGTGTAAGATATTTATAAGCATTGCTGCCGTATGGAACCAAAACTCCGCTGTTATCAACTACAAAAGCAAAAACTTCTTTGCCGATTTTGTTTGTTCCCTTTGGTCCGTTGATATCGTATATAAGCCAAGCTCTTGCGCCTTTGTATGAACCTTTTCTGTCATACGTATCAGGAGACCAGTTCCCTATCTGTCCGCCATTAGCTTGCGTCACTGCTATAGAACCGTCTTTTAGCTGATATACTTCCGTACTACCATTTGTGACGTTACCAAATGCAGTTCCGTCAGCGTTATATATTGTGTATGATTCAGAATAAGGAGACATTATCATGTATTTCATCAGAGCTGATAATATGCGGCTACCGTTAGTTATTGTGTTACCATCTTCGTCCTGACTTGTAGCATTGGAAACAGCTTCCGAAAAAGATGAAACTCCTTCATCGTGCATCAATGATTCTGCGGCTGTTTCAAAAGTATTTGTAAATTTAGCCAATGTAGGTCCAATTTTCGCGCTACCGGTGTTTTTTGTCAAAGCAGGAGCTGTAAGTGCCGCTACAACACCAATGATACCTAAGGTTATCAAAACTTCCGCCAAAGTAAATCCAAATTTTTTCATGTTGCTCTCCTAAGTATATAAATAATATTACACTATAATTCAATTGTATCACATCTTCGGCTTGTAATCAATTATTTAATACAAAATTTGAAGATTTATAACAAAAATAAGCAAGTACAAATATACGATTTTTATTTGCAATACTTCACTAAAGAATGAAACCATGCTACAATTTATGCTGTATGAAATTGTTTTTTAAAAAATTGTTTTCTTTAATATTACTTGCAATCTTTGTTTTTTTAATATGGCATTTTTTTCACGGTTGGATTGAGCGCCAAGTTATGAAGGCAAAAGGAGTGTATTATATTCATAAGGGTGATCAGGCATATTCTCAGGATAATATGGCAAAGACTCTTGATTATTATAAAAGAGGTTTAGAGCTTTATCCGCGGCACTATGAAGCTTGGTTCAATTTGGGAAATATTTATGCTGTGTATGAGGATTATTACTCAGCTGTTGATGCATACAGGCACGCAATAGAAGCTAATCCCAAATTTGTTCTTGCCCGCATGAACTTGGGTATCGTTTATTCGGAAGACTTGGGCTTTTTTGATGAAGCAATTGAGCAATTCGATATAGTGGCGGGAATAAAACCATTTAGGATATGGGTTCCTTTTATCTACAGCAATGTAAAGAGTGCGAGAGCCAACAGGGGGCTTGCTTACTTTAATAAAGGAGTCGCATTTAAGCAAAAAGCAATGTTTTTGCCTCTGGAGAAAAAATATTTGGCCTATCAATATTTAGGTGATGCAATAGAAGCATATACCGCATCTTTAAAAATATTGAAGAAAAATTATGATATATACTATAACAGAGCGGTCGCACACCACTTGAGAGGCGAATCGAGACTCGCAGGTTTGGATTATTGTAAGGCAATAAAACTTCAGCCTACAAAGTTTGAAGCACACTATAATTTGGCAGTTCTTTTAAGGGGAATGAAAAGATATAGAGAATCTATATCAGAACTTGAAAAGGCAGCTCTATTGATTACGGAGCATCCTGATGATAGCGGGCTCCAAACTGCATATATTTTTAATTTGCTTAATGAAGTTTCAAGACGTTTTATGACAGGTAATGAATTTGGTGCCGATAAACTTACAGATGAGCCAATAAGCGGGATTAGTTATACTTATGTGAATGGCAGAGTTGTAGCGGATGAAGATTTTGATAAAGCTATGATGAAAAATTTTAAAACCTGTGCAGGTTTTGATTATTTCAATAACAAAGACGAATTTGAAGAGGTAGAGTATGGACAATAAACAGCTTCTTTTTCTGTCAAAAATTTCTGAAATTCTTGCAAAAGAGCTTGATACTTTTGAATTGACACAAGAGCTAAAAACATCACTCAGCGAGTACAAAGCTCTGAATTCAATAAGACTTTACGTTTATGACAGTGTTACTAATACCATAAGAGACTGTGCTGACAGCTGGAGTATTGTGGAGGACAGTTCTTCAATATATCAGGCTTTTGATAATATTAACGGCGAAGATTTTATACTAAACGGAAAGGCTTATAAGCTGCCGCAAAAAATAAGTGAAGTAAGTTTTAAGTTGAATTCACTATTTATGCCGATAATCAAGAATGAAAAGTTGTTTGGTTTGATTGACATTGAATTTGAAGAAAATACTTCTGTTAATATGGAATTCCTGTTTTTGATGAAAATTTTTGCATCACAGGTCTCTTTAAAACTCCAAAATATAGTACTTAACGAGCAATCAAAAATCAATGTAGAATTTCATGATTCAATGAAAAACATTGCTAAGATTATAGAAACGCAGTATGAGCTTAATTATATAGTTCCCTTGATTGGTGAAATGCTCGACAGATTTATTACCGACCACTTAATTTATGTATTTTTGAAGCAGGAAGGTGATTTCAAACTTGTTTGGCCAAAAGCATGTAAGGACGAGAGGATATATGAAGCATTGGAGCAGATTAAGCCCGAGACAGAATATTTACTTTTAAATAATGATAAAATCGGCGCTTTCCCGCTAATATCCGAAGAAGGCGACATTTCTGGATGTATTGTGGCGAGAAGCACACTTGATGCTTTGTCAAAACGAGATATAAGTTATCTGGAGCAGTTAACAAGACAATCTGCAATTACTATAAACAGAGCTAATTCATATTCAAAAATTTTGCAATATGCAACAATTGATGCGCTTACAAACCTAAACAACAGAAGGCAGTTTGAACTCCGTTTGGGACAAGAAATTGCAACAACAAAGCGTCAAAATAACCCGCTATGTGCAATGATGATTGATATAGATTTCTTTAAAAAGGTCAATGATACTTATGGTCATGCAAGCGGTGATGCTGTACTAAGAGGCGTGGCAGGAATAATAAAATCTGCACTCAGAGAATCTGATATACCATCGAGGTATGGTGGAGAAGAGTTTGCGGTTCTTCTTCCATATACTCATATAGAAGAAGCTAAAATTGTCGGAGAGCGTTTGCGAAAAGCTGTTGAGAGCACCCCTATAGAAATAAATTCAGAAGAAACAGATATAAAATCTATTAATGTAACTATAAGTATGGGACTTGCGGAATTCAATAAATCCGAAACCGGTGAAGAACTTTTTGAACGTGCTGATAAGGCATTATATAACGCTAAAGAGAGCGGCAGAAACAAAGTCTGTGTAATATAAAATGCTACAGTCATTTTATTGTGCTAAAATACTTGTATGGAAAAATTTTTTGTTCAAAAATGTTCAACTCTTGATGATACAAAGCAACTTGCATACAAATTTGCAGAACTTGTAAAAGATGAAGGCTGTTTTGTAAACCTTTTTGGAGAAATTGGTGCAGGAAAAACAGCATTTGTAAAATTTGTGGCTGAAGCTCTCGGTATAAAAGAAAAAGTAACCAGCCCAAGTTTTGTTATTTTAAATGAATATCATAGCGCATCAATCCCTGTTTATCATTTTGATTTATACAGGCTTGAACATACAGGGATAAGTACAATTACTGATGAGCTTAGAGAATATTCGGAAGGTAAAAAAATAACCTTTGTTGAGTGGGCTGAATTTTCTCAAGGTGAACTTCCTTTTGAGAGAATAGAAATCAATGTTACCTATGATGATGACGATTCAAGGATTTATGAGTTTAAATCTGTAGGAAACAGAAATAATAAAGTTATAGAAGGATTGCAAAATTGAAAATACTTGCATTTGATACTTGTCTTGATAAAACCTACATTACGCTGGCAGACGATGAAGAAATAATAAAAAGTGAAGTAATTTTTTCAGACGGAGAAAATTATCATTCAGCATATCTGATTTCAACGATAGTAAAAATTCTAAAAGAAGCAGAATTAACGCCAAGTGATATTACGATGATAGCAACTGATATAGGCCCTGGGAGCTTTACAGGTATAAGAGCTTGCACAACAGTGGCAAGAGTATTGGCTCAACAACTAAATGTTGACGCTGTTGGTGTATCTTCTCTTGAAATTTTATCAAAAATAAATGGCGGAAATGATTTGGTAGCACTGGATGCAAGGAAAAACAAGGCGTACATTTATGACGGAGAAATTTTAGGTGCTGTAGAGCTGGAAAAAGTCGATGAGCTTGTTAAAGGCAGAGAAGTTATTACTGATGACAGTTTATATGAGCGTATAAGTGCAAATGCACTGAAAACAATTTCTTATCAGCAGGCAAACTATCCGCTCGGTGATATTCTGGCAAGATTAGCATTAAAAAAAGATGAAAAAAACTGGCGTAAGCTAAAGCCTTTGTATATACAACCGCCGCCGGTATTTGGCAAATAGTTGATAAAATAAACAATTTGCAAACCCAGAGTTTTGGTCTATAATGGTCGCATGGAAAAAAAAGTAATATCCACGAATAGAAAAGCATTTCACGATTTTTTGATTTTTGATAAGTTTATCGCAGGAATTGTGCTTACCGGAACTGAGATAAAATCTATACGCGGCGGTGGTGTGAATCTAAAAGATGCTTTTGCAAAAATCGAAGATAATGAAATGTTTCTATACGGAATGCATATTTCACCTTATGCTCAAGGGAATAGGTTCAATCACGATCCCGACAGAGTAAGAAAGCTTTTGCTTCAAAAAAGGGAAATTTTAAAAATTCAAGATAAAGTGAAAAAAGACGGTGTAACAATTGTTCCTCTTGAATTGTTTTTGTCGAGAGGTTTTGCTAAAATAGAAATCGGTCTGGCAAAGGGTAAAAAATTGTATGATAAGCGCGAAGCTATAGCTAAAAAAACTCAGGAACGTGATATCGCCAGACTTGTTAAAAGATGAGGAATAGCTGATGTTTAACAGGGAAACGATTTTAAAGAGTTTAAATTCAGAAAATTATTATATAGACAGGCATTCGCTTGATTTATTTTTAAATGATTGGAAGATTGAATCAATATATGAAGATGATGACGGACTTGAATTTTATGATGATTTAGCCATTGAAAAAGTAAAAAAAGGTATATCATTAAAAGTTCAAGGATACAGTGATGAGCAAATAATAACAAAACTTTCTAAAATAGAAGCAAATTCAGGAAGTGCAAAAGAAGCATCTTCAATTGCTCATCCGGTTATTGTAAACGACGCGGAGCAAAATGATGCTGAAATTCAAAAAGTAGAAATAGTCGATTCAAGCGCGATACAAGAAAATTTACCGCAAAAAAGTTTTACTCTGGATGTTTCAAGTCAAACGCTTCAAATGCTTGCAGAAGCTGTTGCTAAAAAAATCAGTGATGACATTACGAATTCTGATATGGCAACAAGATTAATAGAGGCAGGAGGCTACAAAAGAGATAATGAAATTTTAGCCAAACAAGTTAAAGAGCTTTTAGAACATAACAGAGAGTTGTCGCAAAGGTTGGAAATATTAGAGAGTAAACATTCTAAAAGTTTCTGGAAACGCTTTTGGTCAAGATAATGAACTATAAAGATTTTTTGAAAGCATTAGATAAAAAACTTGCGGAGTATTTTGAACGAGATAGTGAGCATATTTACTGTCAAATAGGATGTTCTGCTTGTTGTGAAAAAGGCGATTATCCGCTTTCTCAATTGGAGCTTGAGTATTTGATGCAGGGGTTTATTGCCTTGGATAACCCAACAAAACAAAGAGTTCAGGAAAATGTAAAAAACATTCAAAAGGGCGGTGTTTGTCCTTTTTTAATAGACAAGAAATGCTCTGTTTACCCATATAGACCGATTATATGCAGAGTTCATGGGCTTGCATATCTTTGTAATAACATGACGGTAAAAGTTCCCTACTGTGTAAACGTTGGGAAAAATTATCACAAAGTTTATGAAAATGGAGAAATTGTAATCAATCCAATAAGCGAAAATTTAGATACAAAAATCTTGTTAAAAGGTTGTAACTATGGTGAAATAAGGAATTTGGCCGACTGGTTAAAATAACGAAATTTGTGCTAAAATATAGTGACAGAAAGAGTAAATAAAGAGGCATATTTTTTATGTACGATTACAAGTTACTTATGGACAAAGCAAAGGAAGCTTCAAAAACTTCTTATTCCCCGTTTTCAAGATTTGCAGTAGGAGCGAGTGTTTTGGCTAAAAGCGGCAAAATATACAAAGGCTGCAATGTCGAAAACTCTTCCTTTGGAATGACGATTTGCGCTGAGAGATGTGCAATCTTCAAGGCTGTATCTGAAGGTGAAAGAGAAATTCTTGCTGTTGCAATATATTCTCCAAATGCGGATGATTGCAATCCTTGCGGGGCTTGCAGGCAGGTTATGTATGAATTCCAAGATGATGCAAATCCTGTAGAAATAATAACGGAAAGTATGGGTGAGCTTGTTGTTAGAAAACTTTCAGAGTACTTGCCATACGGATTTAAAATATAAATGTATATTGTAGAACTTTTTATAAATTGGCTTAACAAAAATAAAAGAGGTCAGGGCGCTAATCCGGAAAATTATTACAAAGAAGGAGTTACGCTCGATAGTGAAGGAGAACCAACAGTCCGCACAGAAGATGAGGCAGAAAATTGCAATCATAATTTTATGCCCGTTGATAGCACAGGTAGTGTTCTGGCTTGTACAAAATGCGGGTTTGTAGTAAAACAAAGGGAAAAGAAAAAGGTAAATTAAATTATGAATAAATTTCTCGATTATATATCATCAAAAAACTTCAGAAATGCCGTGTGTTTTATACTGTTTACTTTTTTGATGACAATTACTATTTCGTCACAAAATTACTTTTTCCAAAAAGTTATAGAAAACGGTATAAGCAAGCGTGACATAGTAGCGCAAAAAGACATAAAAGTCATAGATACAAAGAAAACAGAGCTTCATAAAAAAGAAGTTGCGCAAAACGTGGAACCCATATTAACTCAGGCTGAAGACGAATTTATAACAACCAATTTGATGACACTTAGAAGTTCTGTTATAAAAATAAGACAAAAAGAGTCTTCTGACAGCATAAAACGGGAAGAGTTAAATGTATTATTCGATGAGTCAAGAAAAAAGGGACTTGTTGATTTTTTGCTTAAATCAAGCGAAAATGATTTAAATATTCTTTTTGATAAGGCTCAAATAACCTTGAATTCAATATTGAATACAGGTTTATCTGCAAAGGATTTTGAAAATCATACTGTTGAGTCAGTAATAAGCAAAAATATGCCCAATAATGTAACAAGGTACCAAGGAGTTTTAATAACAGGTATTTTAAACCAAGTTATAGCTCCAAACCTTGTAGTAGATGAATTCGCGACTGAAATAGCTAAGAAAAATGCGCAGAATTCAGTAAAACCTTATGAAGTAGTTTTCAAGAAGGGACAAAAGATTGTATTTGAAGGAGAACCTGTTACAAAACTTAAGCGTGATGCATTGAGAGCCGCTGGGTATAATGTTTTGGAACTTAATTTTGGCGGGCTTATAGGTATATATCTTTTGATTGCATTCTTTACATTTGTTTTCTTGCAATATGAAAAGAATTTTGAAAAACAGTATTATAACGCAAAATACATGACAATCATGGCTGCGTTTACGCTTTTAATAGCATTTATTTCAGCGCTTTTACCAACTGGATTTTCGCCTTATATAATGCCTATTCCCGCTTATACGATTTTGTTCTCAATATTTACAACACCAAGAAACGCATTTTTTGCATCAACTATTGTTCTGGCTTTAGTTGCAATCGGTATGCATTGGAATATGGAGGTTGTTGCGGCATTTATGCTGTTAAATACCGTTGCAATGACATCTGTCTCAAAACTCCATTTCTCAAAGCGTTCAGATTTGTTGATGGTTAGTACAAAAATATCACTTGCCGGCTTGCTTATAGTGGGTGGTATTTATTTTCTTGAAAAATTTATGATGGATATCGATAATACAATGATTATCCAAGATATGAGTTATATTTTGATTAACTGCTTTGTGATAAGCGGCGTAATACTTCTTGGTATATTACCGATAATTGAAAATACATTTAGGGTAATGACCCCATACGGGTTGGCAGAGCTCGCCGATCATAATCAGGAACTTTTGAAACGTCTTATGCAAGAAGCTCCCGGGACTTTCAATCATAGTTTAACTGTTTCTCACATGTGTGAAACGGCTGCAGAGGCAATCGGGGCAAACCCTGTTCTTGCAAGAGTAGGTGCGATGTACCATGATATAGGAAAACTCTTAAGACCGATGTTTTTTGTAGAAAATCAATCTTTCTACGGCATAGAAAATCCGCACAATTCTTGTACGCCAAGATTCTCAAAAATGCTTATTACGGCTCATCCAAAAGACGGTGTTGAACTTGCCAAAGATGCAAAACTTCCTCAAGTTATTAATAACTTTATCTTGCAGCATCACGGAACAAGCCTTGTCAGTTATTTTTATAACGAAGCGCTAAAAGAAGAAGGTGCTGAAAATGTTAATGAAGAACAATTCAGATATCCAGGTCCTAAGCCAAATATGAAAGAAACTGCAATCCTAATGATTGCAGATGCCGTAGAGTCTGCGGTCAGGGCTGCTAAGAATCCGTCTAATGAAGAAATAGATGCTATAATTAACAGAATTATAAAAGAACGTCTTAGTGATGGTCAGCTTTCTGATTCACCGCTTACACTTAAGGATTTGAAAACAGTCGGTGAAACCTTCTCAAGAATGCTCAGAGGTATGCACCACAAAAGAATTAAGTATCACAATGAACTGGTTGAAGAACTTGATAAAAGCAAGCAAATTCATGATATTGTTCAATCTCAACCGACAATTCCGCAGACATTGGATGCCGATTTGGATGCAAAAGTAAAAGAGCTTGAGAGCAGAAAAAACAGTAATGAGCCAAAGGCAGATTAGTAAAGGATATTTTGATGGAGATAAATATCTTTACGGAAAATGTTTTTGAAAGCTGGAAAGTTGATGAAAAAGATGTAATAGAAAAAACTCGTTCTATGCTTGAGTTTTATATAAAGGATATTGGGGAAAAATCTTGCCTGTATGGTAAAAGATATAATTCAATTACTTTGGATATAGTGTTTTGTAATTCTGATAAAACGCAAGAGCTAAACAGAGATTACAGAGACAAGGATTATCCTGCGGATATAATAACATTTGCAATTTTTGCAGATGATGAGAATAGCTTTATTTTTGACGGTGATATAAATCTTGGAGAAATAATCATTGCTATGGATAAGGTGATTGAAGGCGCGAACAGAGATATAAGTCTCTCAAAAAACCGAGAGCAAGAACTATTTTTCTTGATAAGTCACGGACTTATGCATTTATTGGGGTTTGACCACCAAAGTGAAAGTGAGTACAATTTTGTAGTGGAAGAACAAAGGAAAGCGCTCGGGAGTATAAATTATGACAAAATTTAAATCTCAAGGTTTTAATAATACATTTAAAAATGCAAGAAAAGGGTTTAATCTTGCAGTAAGAAGTGAAATGAATATAAGAGTCCATGTTGCAGTCGCGACATTTGTGCTGTTCTTGGCTCTTTTCCTAAATTTTAGTGCACAGGAATTTTGTATGTTGTTGTTTGCAATAGCTCTCGTGATTGTTTCGGAGATGTTAAACACTGCAATTGAATTTACCCTTGATTCCATTTATCACAACAGATATTCAAGAATGGTTGGTATGGCAAAGGATATTTCCGCAGGCGCAGTTCTTTTTGCGACATTTACAAGTATATTAATAGGGGTTATATTATTCGGAGCTAAAATTTTGACGGCTATGAATATTATTTAGGGATTATTTCTTTCCGCGCATCCATTGTCGTATCTTACCAATACCGGCGATACCTGCGGTTGCCAGAGTAATTCCGCCAAAAATCTTAAAATACAATTTGCGATTGAATTCATACTGCGATTTCTCCTTTTTTGAACCTTCATAAATATCAGTATTTATTTTTTGCATCTTTTTAGAAGCGTCTTTGTCAGAAAACAAATGATGCTTCGG
>CACZPB010000065.1 GCA_902782905.1 uncultured bacterium | reverse complement strand
GCTTCTGCCTTCACTGCGTTAAGCTCTTTTTGCAATTCTCTGTTTTCTTCCTGAATTTTATCAACTCTTGCTTCGACTTCATCAAAGTGGAGCTTGAACTTTGCTGCCAGTTTATCAATTTCTGTAGATTTTGCATTAAGATATCTAATTGCAGCGTTACCTGTAAATACTTCTATACGTCTTGTGCCTGCGGCAATAGCGCCTTCAGAGACAATTTTTACAACTCTCAAGTCTTTAAGTTCTCGAGCGTGAGTTCCTGCACAAAATTCTTTTGATATACATTTATCATCTTTAACAATTGATACAACTCTTACCGTGTCACCGTATTTTTCACCAAACAGAGCTGTAGCGCCGGTTAGTTCTGCCTCTTTTATTCCCATAACATCAGTCTTAACTGAATAACCTTCGCCAATCCACTTATTCATAAGATCTTCTGTTTTTCTGATTTCATCAGGAGTCATTGCGCGGGAGAATGTAAAGTCAAATCTCATTCTCTCATCGTCAACGTATGAACCTGCTTGTTTAACCTCATCGCCAACAACCTGAATAAGTGCTGCCTGTAAAAGGTGAGCAGATGTGTGGTGAACTCGGATTTCTTCACGTCTTCCTATATCGATAACAGCATTAACTTCTGCGCCAATTTCTATATCGCCATTAATAACTTTGCATCTGTGAACATAAAGTTCGTTAACTTTGAATGTAGTAAGGACTTCAAGTTTTAGTTCGTTATTTTCTATAATACCGCAATCTCCGACCTGACCGCCGCACTCTGCATAGAAAGGAGTTTTGTCTAATACTACATCTACAAAACCTTCACCTTCTATCATGCCAAGAATTTTTGATTTAGAAGTATTTTCGCTGTAGCCGACAAACTCTGTAGAGCCGACTTCGCGTTCAAGATTTGCATACTTGATGTCGCCTGTTACGGAAATTTTTGCTGTTGCAGCTTTGGCTCTGTCTTTTTGTTCTTGCATAGCTGCTTTATATCCGTCTTCGTCAACTTTTAGTCCGTTTTCTTCTGCAATTTCCTTTGTCAGTTCCAGCGGAAAACCGTATGTGTCATAGAGTTTGAATGCGCTTTCACCGTCAATATCTTTTTTCTCATTAATAAATTCTTCAAGAAGTTTATACCCTCTATCCAAAGTTTTATTAAATCTTTCTTCTTCTTTCTTTATAACGTCTTTGATTTTTTCTTTATTTTTAATCAAATCGGGATAAGCTTCTCCATAATTTTCAACTACAACGTCAACGAGTTTATGTAAGAAAGGAAGTTCCATGCCCAAAATCTTTCCGTGACGCAGTGCGCGTCTCAAAATCATTCTAAGTACATAGCTTCTGCCTTCATTTCCTGGGATAACCCCGTCAGATATCAAGAAAGAAACGCATCTTGCATGGTCTGTAATTATTCTAAGAGAAACATCAGTTTTTTCAGACTTTTTATAGGCAACTCCGCTCATTTCTGAGACTTTGTCTAAAATCGGTCTCAACAAGTCTGTTTCAAATGTTGATGCAACGCCTTGGCAAACCATCGTAATACGTTCTAAGCCCATGCCTGTATCAACGTTTTTCTTCTCTAATGGAGATTGGTTTCCTTCCTCATCTTGATATAATTCTGTAAATACAAGGTTCCAAATCTCGACCCATCTGTCACATTCGCAGGTGTCAATTCCGCAATTCGGGTGACCGCAAGAATATTCTTCACCCAAATCATAGTGGATTTCAGAACAAGGCCCGCAAGAACCTGATGCCCCCGGAGGACCCCAAAAGTTGTCTTTTTTGCCTTTTCTTTTTATACGTTCTGCCGGAACGCCAATACTTCTCCAAATTTCATAAGCTTCGTCATCCGTTTCAAAAATTGTTATCCAAAGTCTGTCTTTATCAAGTTTTAACACCTCTGTAACAAATTCCCAAGCCCAAGGAATAATTTCTTTTTTATAGTAATCTCCGAAAGAAAAATTTCCGAGCATTTCAAAAAACGTATGGTGGCGTGGAGTTCTTCCAACATTTTCAATATCAGAATCTTTTCCGCCTGCGCGTGCGCATTTTTGACAAGATGTTGCCCTCGCCGGTTCATAAGGACAAGGTTGGATGTTTAAAAATATCGGTAAGAATTGTAACATTCCTGCTGTCGTCAAAAGCACTGTCGGATTATCAGGCACAAGGCTTGAGCTTTCTACAACAGTGTGTTGATGTTTATCTTTAAAATAATCTAAATATAATTTTCTGATTTCGTTTCCTTTAAGCATAATAATTCCCTCTAAAATGTTTTTTGGTGCAAACTTTGCACTTTTTTATTATATCTCAAAGAAAAGTAATATAAAAAGATTTTATTTATTTCCCTAACATAACCATCAAAACGGATATGTCAGCAGGTTTGACTCCTCCTATACGGGAAGCTTGAGCCAAGTTTGTCGGTCTGATTTTTTCAAGTTTTTCTTTTGTTTCTGTTGAAATATGTTTAATTTTAGAATAATCAATATTTGCGGGGATGCGGTATTTTTCAAGTTTTTCGCTTGTTTCAACTTGTTCGAGTTGTCTTTTTATGTAGCCATCGTATTTAATAAGAACTTCAACCTCGTCAGTTATATCATTTGGTAAATTCAGAGTTTTTGTTTGTTCGTCAATTTCTCTAAATACATCATAGGTAATATTCGGACGCTTGAGAATTTCTGCAAGCCTTATTCCTCTGTCGATATGTTCTCCATATTTTGAAAGAACTTCATTTACTTGGTCTGTTGCAGTGAGTTTTGTTTCTTGGAGTCTTAAGATTTCTTTTTTTATATTTTCTTGTTTTGCTAAGTATCTTTGGTATTGACTGTCATCAATAAGCCCGATTTTGTGGCCTATTTCTGTTAATCTTTCGTCAGCGTTATCTTGTCTTAGAAGCAGCCTGTATTCAGAGCGTGAAGTCAGCATTCTGTACGGTTCTTGAATATCTTTTGTGACCAAATCGTCAATAAGTGTTCCTGTATAAGATGATGCTCTTGAAAGTTCAAGCGGTTCAGACCCGTTAAGATAATTTACCGAATTTATACCAGCAATTAATCCTTGAGCAGCAGCTTCTTCGTATCCGCTTGTACCGTTTATTTGTCCTGCAAAGAATAATCCTTTAATATCTTTTGACATAAGGGAATGTTTTGTTTGTACTGCTGGAACATAATCGTATTCTACTGCGTAAGCAGGTTTTATAATGTGAGCTTTTTCCAGCCCGGGAAGCGAGCGCAGCATTTCGACTTGAACGCATGCAGGCAAACTTGTTGAAAATCCTTGGATATATACTTCATAAGTATTTAATCCTTCGGGTTCAATAAAAATATGGTGAGATGGATTTGAGGCAAACCTTACAATTTTATCTTCAATTGAAGGACAATAACGTGGTCCTACGCCTTGAATTAAGCCTTGGTACATTGGTGATTTGTCCAAATTCGCACGTATTATTGTGTGAGTTTCTTCGTTCGTCCTTGTAAGATAGCAAGGGTATTGTTGTCTAATAGGACGGTTTGGTTTAAAAGAATAAAAGCTTAACTTTTCATCCCCAGGCTGAACAGTCATTTTTGAATAATCAATTGTCCGCTTATCAACTCTTGCCGGAGTTCCAGTTTTAAGTTTTTTTGTGATAATTCCGTGTTCTCTTAATGATTGAGACAAGCCTATTGCTGCACGCTCGCCCAGTCTGCCGCCTGAATATGCTTGTAAGCCAACGTACATTTTGCCTTCAAGAGAGGTTCCTGTTGTAAGTATAATAGCTCTGCAAGAGTATTCGATACCGTATTCATCAACGGCGCCCGTTATTTGTCCGTCTTTAACTTTAATATCTGTTATACAGGTCTGTTTTACCCAAATGTTATCGGTGCTTTCAATAATGTTGCGCATATAGCGCGTGTATTCTTTTTTATCAGATTGTGCACGTAGTGCTCTGACAGCTGGACCTTTGGAAGAATTTAAAGTTTTCATTTGAATATATGTAGCGTCAGCTACTTCTCCCATGACACCCCCTAGTGCATCAATTTCTCTAACCAGTGTTGATTTTGCAGGGCCTCCTATTGCGGGGTTGCAGGGTTGAAGCGCAATGTTGTCGACATTTAGTGTGCACAAAAGTACGTTGCATCCGAGTCTTGCCGCAGAAAGCGCTGCTTCACAGCCTGCGTGTCCCGCACCGACAACTATTACATCAAATTTGTTATTCATATAACCCAAGCTAGTCATAGGTTCATTATAGTACAAATAAAAAGTTTAGGTTATAATTATTCTATGCTTAAAGGGAAAAATATATTAATAGGTATTACAGGCGGAATTGCTGCGTATAAGGCTTGTACTCTTATCAGATTGTTTAAGAAAGCAGGGGCAAATGTCAGAGTCGTTTTGACTCCAAATGCACTAAATTTTGTAACGAAGTTGACGCTTCAATCTTTGTCTCAAAACGAAGTCTATATTGAGCAATTTGAGATTGATGAATATAAACCTGAGCATATTGCACTAACTGAAGCGGATATCTTTGTTATAGCACCGGCAAGTGCCAATACTATATCCAAAATGGCAAACGGTATCTGTGACAATTTGCTTCTTTCAACCGCTTGTGCTTTTCAAAAACCTAAATTGATTGCACCTGCGATGAATACAGGTATGTGGAATAATCCTCTTGTTCAAGAAAATTTAGCTAAGCTAAAAAATATAGGATATAATATTATAGAGCCCGCAGACGGATTTTTAGCTTGCGGTACAAATGGTGTCGGCAGAATGCGAGAGCCTGAAGAAATTTTCGACGAAACCGTTAAAATACTAAGTACAAACTTAAAATTGAAAAACAAAAAAATTCTTATTACTGCAGGCGGGACAAAGGAAAAAATTGATCCTGTAAGATTTATCACAAATTCTTCTTCGGGGAAAATGGGGTTAGCATTAGCAAGTGCCGCCAAAGATATGGGAGCTGAGGTTACTTTAGTATCAACTTTCAAGGTAGACGGATTCAATAATATTGTGACGGAAACTGCTCAAGAGATGGAAAAGGCTGTAAAAGAAAAAATGGGGGAGCAGGATTGCGTAATTATGGCTGCTGCTGTATCAGATTATAGAGTAAAAAATTATTCGGAACAAAAAATAAAAAAAGGTGATAGCGAAGGTTTAACACTTGAACTCGTAAAAAATCCCGATATATTGCAAGAAATATCAATGCAAAATCCACAATTATTGGTTGTTGGTTTTTGTGCAGAAAGCGAAAACTTGATTGAAAACGCCAAGAAAAAAATTCAAAAAAAAGGCTGCGATTATATAATTGCTAATGATATTTCAAGAAAAGATATCGGTTTTAACAGTAATGAAAATGAAGTTTACATAGTTGATAAAAACTTAGATATAACTAAAATAGAAAAAGATACCAAACAAAATATTGCACGAAAGATTTTGGAGGCAATTTTTGAATAAATATGAGATTATTCAAAAGATAGAAGATTTTGCACCCCTTGAAACTCAGGAAAAATGGGATTGTTCAGGTTGGGGGGTAGAATGTTCATACTCTCGCCTAGCAGGAGAGGAGCAAGGGGATGGGGGGCATTCTCCGTGCGATGAAGTTAATAAAATTTTATTCGCTCTCACTATAACTGACAGTGTAGTAAAACAAGCAAGGGAAAATCATTGTGATATGATAATTTCTCATCACCCAATGTTTTATGTTCCTCTTGAGTACAGGGATATTAATATTTATTCGGCGCATACAAATTTAGATTTGGCGCAGGGCGGAACAACAGACACGCTTATTAAAAAACTTGGTTTTAAAAAGACTAAAGACGAAGGTTTTGTAAGGATAGTAGAGCTTAAAGAACCAATTACAATTGAAGATTTAAGACAAAAATTAATGAAAATTTCGCCAAAATTGAGATATGTAAATAACCATAATATACAGAAAATACAGACTATAGCTTTTTGTGCCGGTTCAGGCTCGGAATTCTTAGAAGAAACAGAGTGTGATGCTTTTGTAACGGGAGATTTAAAGTTTCACACTGCGCTTGATGCAAAACAAGTTGTTTTTGATATCGGTCATTTTGAGAGTGAAATTTTTGCGCCTGAAATTCTAAAGGAAATTACAGGGGTTGGTGAAAGGGGGATTATTGCAGATGAAAAAAGCCCTTTTATTTAGTCTGATTTTTGTTATGGCAACGATTTGTGTGTATGCCTATGAAACAATAATTGTTCATTTTCCGGATGGTGAAAACTGGGAAAAAGCGTATTATAAAAAAATTGGCAATGAGGCTATTTTACAGTATGTCCCTGTAGGAGAAAGCTCTGATGACTGGAACCGCTCTATTGTAATTCACTCATACAAAAATGTGGATTATCCGATAAATATTTTTACTACAAATAATATGCAAAGGCTAAAGAAAGTTAATCCTACTGCAAATTTTACAATATTAAAAATGGGGCAAAATGATGCTATGCTCACCCGTTGCACAAAAGATTACAATAAGGTAAAAGCACAATGTGAATTTTTTAGAACCACAAGAGTTCACAACGGGCTCGTAACTATTCATTACATGAATAGAGACAAAGAAGATTTTTCCAATAATTACACTTTGTGGTTTGAAATAATCAAAGGTGCAAAATTCCTAAACAGCTATTGGAGAAATGAGCGAATGTTTAATAAAGCTATATATTTTGAGTTGTGGTAATTTGTTATAAATAAAAAGAAAAGAATTCCAAATATATTTGGAATTCTTTTCTTTTTTCTTAATTCATTTGAAAAAACTATCTCAATTTAACTGTAACTGATTTAGCTTTTTGAGTGTATTCAAGCTTATCTTCTCTAGATAACCAGCCTAAACCCATTTCAGTAAAGTTGTCTTGTAAGCTTAAATCTTTTTTCATTTTGCTTATTGAAACTTCACCTTTGTTAGAAAGATAGTTGTAAATAGTACCAGCTGATTCAATGATTTGTTCTTGGATACCCATTTTTTCTTCTTTAATTCTTGCCATGTCTAAATCTCCTTATTAGTATAGTGTGTGTGTAATATAACTTACATTTTAATTTTAGTCAAAATAACAAATTTTGGCAAGAGGATTTATAAATTTTTATGATAAAATAGTCTATAAGGTGTATGTTATTAAATAAAATTGATGCAAAATCGAGACAAAAATTTCTCGAGAAAAAATATATTGAGCTTATTTCCGAAGGGGTGAAACCCTCGGAAATACTGGTTCTTGTCCAAAATTCAAATCTAAAAAAAATCTTTATTGAGAACGTTTTGCAAAATATATCTGTCAACGCAATAGAAAGATTAAATATTTATTCTTTTTATTCACTTGTTTACAATTCTTTATCTGAAAATTGGTGTTTTGTAGAAAATTCAATTGCATCAGGAAAAACTCATATATTGCCAAATCTTGTCGGACTGGAAGTTTCTCAATTTCTATTAAAAGATATTTTAAAAGAAGTTGAAGTAAAGGGATATAATTCAAAACACTCTTTGCTTCATCAAATTTTCAGAAGATATTCTCTTATTGTGCAAAACAATTTGACAGAAGGCGATATAAAAAAGCGTTCGGAAATATTGCGAGAGTCTTTTGCCGGTGATGCTGAATTAATTCTTAAAAAACTTCTCTCATCGACTCTTAAGTCCAGAAGTCTTGATTATTTAAGACAAACACTTGTATTTAATCATTTATATAAAAACACGGATTGTTTTAAAAATATAAAATATCTTCTTGTTGACGATGCCGATGAAATGACACCGGTGTGTTTTGACTTTATATCTTATCTCAAACCACAGCTTAAAGATTGGATAATTTGTTTTGACGGTTTGGGTTCAAGCCGTTGCGGATATTTAAGTGCAGATACTTCTATAGAATACAAATTGCAAAAACTTTTTAAAGAAAAAGTTATAGTTGATATTGAAAATGTCGACAGATTTATATTAAAAAATACAGAGACAATTTTTGAAAATGTTTTGGAAGATAAAAAAAATAAATTAGAAAATTTTACGCTGACTTCTCTTTCAAAACGTGCTGAAATATTGGATTTTGCAGTAGACAAAATTAAGGAATTGTTAGACAAAAACGTAAATCCAAATGAAATTTCAATAATTACACCGCTTCAGGATGATATGTTGAAATTTACATTTGAAGAAAAGTTAAGTAAAAATTGCAATCTTCTTTTTCTATCCGGAAGCGAGAAGTTGGTTGATAATCCTCTTGTCAAAGCTAGCATAAATATAATCAAGTTAATGCATGGCATTGAAGTTTCGCAGATGGATTTAAGAAGCATTATTTCAGATTATATAGGCATTCCTTTAAAATATTCAAAAGAAATTATAGAGGAGTATAATAGTACCCAGACGCTTCCCAAAAATATTGCAAATTATAATGAAAAATATCAACAATTTATTGCTGCGTTTGAAGAGATTAAGGGTAAAAATTTAAAACTTTCTCAAATAGTGTATGAAATGTTTAAAAGAGTTGTCTGTTTCGTTGAAGAAAATAAAATTAACAAATTTAATTTCTTTGTAAAAGAGCTTAGGGATTTTGAACGTGTTTTAGGAGAGGATGTTGTAATTGAGCGTGCGCATGAAATTATAAATCAATTTGAAAATTCCGTTATTGCAGAAAATCCTTCATCAACACTTGTTATAGAAGAAAATGATTTGGTTATAGCCACCCCGCAAAAAGTCATTGATAATAAAATTGATACAAAATACCAAATCTGGCTTGATGTATCACATTCAGATTGGGTTAAAACTGATACGGGACCTCTGTATAATGCGTGGGTAATGCAGGCAGATTGGACAAAGGATGAGTATACTGTTGAGGATGATATATTCTTATCAAAACAAAAAACGGCAAGAATATTGAGGAAACTTATTCTTCTTGCCAAAGAACACATTTTTGCGCTATCAAGCCTTTTTGACCCGTCAGGCGTTGAAAATTTAGGCGGAATAGAAAAATACATAGACGGAATAAGTGCAGATTCTGTTTATAAAGCAAAGCCTGCGTTTAAAATTACTCCAAGAGATGACCAAAAACCTGTACTAAATTATGTAGACGGCTCAATGGCGATTTCTGCTGTTCCCGGCGCGGGTAAAACAACAATTCTTTTGGCTTTGATTGTCAAGCTAATGTCGGACGGAGTCAATCCTAACAATATTTTTGTTTTAACTTATATGGATTCTGCTGCGAGAAACTTTAGGGAGCGTATTAAAAATATGTGCCCAAGTTCAACCCAACTTCCCAATATAAGTACAATCCACGGGCTTGCACTCAAGATAATTAAAGAAAATTCAAATTTTGAAAGACTTAATTTGAGTTCTGATTTTGAAATTTGTGACGATACTCAAAGAATGAGAATAATAAAAAGTATTTCAGGAAAAAGCACAAAAACAGAGGTAGAGGAGTTTGACAGGGCAATTTCTGTTTTGAAGCTTCAGGAAGGAAATGCTGATACTCCATCAGCCAACAAAAAAGTTGAGAAATTTAAATCTTTTTATAATCAGTATCAAGCACAGCTCAGAGATGTCAATATGATAGATTATGATGATATTTTGGTAATGTCGGTTAAACTTTTGGAAAACAATCCTGACATCTTAGAGTATTATCAAGAGTTATGTCAGTACATAATTGAGGATGAAGCACAAGATTCTTCTGCAATTCAACAGCGCTTAATTTCTCTTTTGAGTGCAAAAAATAAAAACCTGATAAGATGCGGAGATATAAATCAGGCAATCACGACAACGTTTTCTAATGCTGATGTAGAGGGTTTTAGGAGCTTTATTCAACATGCAGAAAAAAAGGTTGAGATGAATCATTCTCAAAGATGCACACAAGAAGTTATGAATTTGGCAAACAAACTTGTTGATTGGGGTGAAAAACTTCTTCCAAAAGCTTTTTATATGAGTCATATGCACGGAGTAGCAGGCAAAAATCCAGTACAAGAAAAAGCAGTTTTTTCGCATGTTTTTGAAAATACTTTTGCGGAAAGAAATTATGTTCTCAAAGAAATCAAAAATATTTTGACTTTCAATAAGGATGCAACGGTGGGTATTCTTCTGAGGAATAATTTTCAAGTTGCGTCTTGGACTTCTTTTATAAATGATGCCGGTCTAAAAACAATAACAAGAAGTGAATCTTTAGGGCAAAAGGGAGTTTTTAATACAATATTTTCAATTTTAAAATTTGTACAAACCCCTTTTGACAATGATGTATTAGCTTCTACTTATGAAACACTAGCAGAGCAAGGCTTTTACAAACAAAGACTACAGCTTGAGATAAGAAATTCAGAAACTCCATTTATACAGAAAAACGGGGACGAAATTGAATCACAAGATTTATCTCAGTTTTTATGGGATATGCAGTATTGGTTAAATTCTTCTACGTTGCCGCTTGCAGAGCTTGTTATAAGGATTGGACTCTTTTACTATACAAGTGATATAGAAAAATCAAATGTTTATCTTATTGCTATTTTGATAAGAAGATTGAATGTATCAGGCAAATTTGATTTGACACTGCAAAGGCTTGAGGAACTCGCTAAAAAGCCATCTTTAAGCGGTTTTAAGTTTTTCTCTGAAGAAGAAGATAAGGACGCTGCCAGAGGCAAAGTTCAGATTATGACATTGCATAAATCAAAGGGAGATGAATTTGAGTATGTATTTTTGCCCGAGATGGCAGAAAAGGCTTTAGCTATTGACGTAAATCAAGCAAAGCTAAAAGCATCTTCAATATTTATGGAGGAAGTAAAAGGGTTCAATCCTAAATATAAGAAAAAAACAGAGTTGGAATTGAAGGAGTTTAATTCGGAAGAGAGTTTGAGACTTTTGTATGTAGCTATAACAAGGGCGCAGAAAAAGCTTTATATAACGGCTTCATCAAAAGCAAAGGCTTTTGGCAAAGAAGTTTCACAGGAGCCAAGTATTATTTTTTCAAATATTTTGTGATGCATAAAACTTTTTGGCTGAGTTAATTTTTTAAAATCATTATTAAAAAGATTTTTCTATTGCAAAAAAACAAAAAATATAGTAAACTAAATATTAAGAAATGTTAAGTTAACCCCAAAATACAAATTTATGCATCTAAAAAATCCCCCAAGAGAGAATTCAATTAGCTTAAAAGGTGCTGTGCAAATTAGCAACAGCAGTTTTTTGGTGTATGAAGATGCTTGCGGTAAAATGTTTTTGAAAACGGGAAATGAAGAAGCTTTGCACAAATCAGTCGTACAAAGCATGATTGATTCAAATCCTTATATTGCAAAAATACTCAAAAGGTTTCATATCAAGCCGCTCATAGATACAAAAACTTTAAAGGATTTAACCGGCGGTCATATGAATGACACATGTAATATAGCAATGGGTGTATATTCAATATTATCTGAGGATATTAAGGAAAAGGTGGATAAGGGTACTTTAAAAGAAGCTTCCATGCTTCATGATTTGGGTAAAGTTTTAATTCCGTCAAAAATTTTAAACAAGCCTGCTAAATTAAATGTAAGAGAACGAAAAATTATGAATATTCACTCAACTCTCGGGTATGAGCTTTTAAAAACACAAGGTGTAAGCGAAGATGTGTTAAATCTTATTAAATATCATCATCAAAATTGGAAACATTCAGGCTATCCGATATTAACAAGTGAAAGCAAGGCATCCGATTTGGGAGTTCAAATTATCTCTATAGCCGACAAATACAGCGCTCTGAGAGAAGCACGCGTATATAGGCGCAGGCTTTCAAGGATTGAGGCTTTGCTTATTTTATATAGGGAAGTCCGTGAAGGTAAAATTTTGCCCGAAGTTTATCAGGCGTTAGTAAAATATGCAGAAAAATACGACAGCTAAAATTGTTTAATAAAAAATTCCTTTATTGTATAATTTATTCAAATAGAGAGGATGGATTATGCAAGTTTCACTAAATTGGTTAAATGAATTAGTTGATTTAAAGGATATTACAGTTGAACAGATAGCTCATGAACTCACTATGAGCGGTTTGGAAGTTGAAGAAGTAGAAGAAGTAAAGCCTAAATTTACAAATATAATTACAGCAAAAATAGAAAAAATTGATGCGCATCCAAACAGTGACAGATTACATTTGGTTACCGTGAACACCGGATCTGCTGTAAAAACAGTTGTTTGCGGAGCGCAAAATATTCAGGAAGGTCAAATAATTCCTTATGCTTCAGTGGGCAGCAAAGTCTTGGATAGGAAAACCGGAGAACAATTTGAGCTTACACCTGCTGTTATAAGGGGGGTTGAATCACAAGGTATGCTTTGCTCTGATGATGAGTTGGGGGTTAACGATCGTAATTATCAAGAAGAGGACGGTATCCTTATCTTGAACAGAATATTCCCGAATTTAGGTTTGGGCTTGAATGTTGAAGATGTTTTAGGGTTTGAAAAGGATTATATTCTGCATACGGCTCCGACAGCAAACAGAGGCGACCAAATGTCTGTAGTCGGTATTGCAAGAGAGCTAAGTGCATTATTTAATAGACCAATGAAAACACCTGAACTTACGGAACTTTCAAAAGGTGCAGATTTTAAAGTAGAAATTAAGAACGATGATGTTTGTAAATATTATTCAATAGGTGTTTTAAAGGACATAAACATTAAATCTTCTCCTGATTGGATGCAAAAAAGACTTGTTTCATCCGGAATTCGTGCAATAAACAACGTTGTAGATATTACAAATTACGTAATGCTGGAACAGGGGACTCCTCTGCACGCATTTGATTATGACAAATTAAGCGGATATTTGTGCGTAAGAAGGGCTGAAGAAGGCGAAAAGTTAGTAACTTTGGATGAAGTAGAAAGAACGCTTACACATGAAACAGTAGTAATTGCGACCGAAAAAGAGCCTGTTTGTTTAGGCGGTGTTTTTGGCGGACATAATTCTGAAATTGACGAAAATACAAAGAATTTAGCCTTGGAGGCAGCTTATTTTACTCCGCAATCAAACAGAAGAAGCGCAAGAAGTGTCGGATATCGTTCTGATGCCTGTGCAAGATATGAACGCGGAGTTGACATTCAGGCAGTTCATAAGGGTTTAATGAGAGCGGTAGAACTTCTTGTTAAATATGCAGACGCAAAGTTTGAAGGTTATGTAGAGGCAGGAAATGACAAGCCGGAACCTATTAATATCACATTGAGATATGCTCAAATTAAACGTGTTTTGGGCTGCGAAATTGAAACAGAAAAATGCTTGAGCATTCTTGAAAAGTTAGGTTTTACAATCTTAGGTAAAAACGATGCTGCATGCAGAGTTGAAGTACCTTCTTTCCGTTCGGAGGATGTTACAAGAGAAGTCGATTTGATAGAAGAAATCGCACGTATAAACGGTTATGATAAAATTACTCCAACGCTTCCGGCAAGATCCGGCATGGCAGAGATATCAGCGGCGGAGAAAGTTATAACAAAAGTGCATAATATTATGCGCTCAAGCGGTTTGAACGAACTTCAAACATCATCCTTAATAGGCGAACCCTTGTTGAAACAATTCAATATAACTTTTGATAAAGAAAAGGCTGTTTATGTTGAAAATCCTGCATCAGAAGATTTTGCAATGTTGCGCCAAACATTGATGGCGAGTCTTTTGAACTGTATGAAGTACAATTATGACAACGGTCAAAAAGATTTCTGGGGTTATGAAATCGGCAGAAGTTATTTGAAAGTTTCTGAAACAGATGAGAAAAACTCGGGTGTTAAAGAAACATTGACTCTTGCAGGTGTTATCACAGGCAACATTCAAAATTCTATGTGGCAATGTACTGGAAAGGTAGATTTTTATACCGTAAAAGGCATTGTTGATAAAGTGTTGGAAGAATTGGGACTTTCAAGAAGAATAAAACTGTCGCTTCTTGCTGATTCAGAACTTGCAAATTCACATCAATGTTTGCACCCATATAAAACTGCAGTTTTAATGCTTTTGGGCAAACAACCGCAAGTTGTAGGCTATTATGGTGAAATTCATCCGGAATTAAAAGGTAAGCTGAAACTTAATCAAGATGCATATTTGTTCAAGCTCGATTTGAATTTAATAATAGAGACTGTTAACGAAAGTGTCGTGAGATATAAAAAACTTCCTCAATTCCCGGAAGTGCAACGAGATTTGGCGGTAATAATACCGGAAACGGTTTCTTGGGATGAGTTGGAGAAGATTGTTAAAAAAGGTGTAGCAAACAATTTGTTTAACGGCTGCGAGGTTTTTGACGTATATAAAGGTGAGCACGTAAAAGAAGGATTTAAATCTGTTGCATTCAGAATAAAAATGCAGGATGCAAATTCAACAATGACGGATGATGCAATTGAAGCACAAATGGCAAATGTCCGTTCCGTTTTAAAAAAGAATTTGCCGGATTTGTCATTCCGTGAATAAAGTTGTTAAATAAATAGGAGGTATTAGTCGATATGAGTATCAGGGCTATTAAGACTGCAGAAACAGAAATTGCATGCAGAAAAATTAAATCATTGGTAAGAAAAGTCAATATTTTGCCAAAATTTGAACCATCAAAGGACATTCTTGCAAAAAGAGAATATATGCAAACAGAATCTTTTTGGAGTGGTGAAAATCAGGCTAAATATGATACTTTTGTTAAATCTTTGAACAAATAATAAATGTCAGTCGTTTAAAAAACAGAAGAGGATTATTATGAAAAAGTTGTTAATAATTTTTTGTATGCTGTTTGTGCTTCCGGTTTTTGCGGATACACAGCCATATTATATGAATAATATTCCAAAAACTGCGCTTGGTTTGTATCAAACAGGTGAAGCTGTTACGATATATTCAGAGCCGGATGTGAATTCAAAAGTCATAAGAACAATAGATTTTTCGTATAATCCAGAAACTATGCCGGATGGAATTTTTGCGTTTCTTATAAATGAAAAGAAGCTCGGCTTTTTGTATGTATCTGATATTGGTGATGACAATTGGATCGAAATTATTTACGATAAAAATAAGGGTTTAAAAGGTTGGGTTCAAACGGAGGATAGGTTCCAATTCTTACCTTGGATAAGTTTTTATAATATGTATGGCAGAAAATACGGGCTCAGAATGCTCAAAGATACTCCGGATGAAGTTGAAGTTCTAAGAGCTAAGAGTGAAGACTTATCACAATGTATTGGTAAAATGAACTATGTTAAACAGATTAAGGTTACAGCAATAAGAGGGAATTGGGCACTTGTATCTGTTTATGATTTAGATAAAATGCCAAAAACAGGCTTCATAAAATGGAGAAGTTCTGAAGGTGATATTTATGCATTTCCAAATATTAAGTAAAATTATCCCTTAATGGCTCCGTCCATAGGATTGTTGATTAGATATTTTTTGCCGATTAAAAATACCGCAATAACAGGTATTGAACAAATGCAAGAACAAGCCATAAGCTCACCCCATAGGGTAACTTCTCTAAAAGAACTTTTGAATATTGTAAGTCCGACAGCGAGTGTCCGCATATTTTCCGTATTGGTAACGATAAGCGGCCACATAAAGCTGTTCCATGTTGTTACAAACGTGAAAATACTTAAGGTTGCAATAGCAGGTGCAGCACAAGGAAGTGCGATTTTGAAAAACGTTTGAAAAACATTGCATCCGTCGAGTTTTGAGGCATCATCAAGCTCTTTTTCAAAGTTCATAAAGTACTGCCTCATAAAAAATACACCAAAGCCGCCAAATATTCCGGGGACGATTAATGCTTGATATGTGTTTATCCAGCCGAGTTTACTCATTAAATAAAAAAGCGGTACGATATTAACTTGCGGAGGAACCATCATTGTTAAAATTATTATAAAGAATAATATTTCTTTTCCTTTGAATTCAAGTCTTGCAAAACCATATCCTGCAAGTGCGGAAACGATAACTTGCCCAAGAGTAGTGAACAGAGCTACAATTGTGCTGTTTAAAAAGTATTTTGCAACAGGAATTGAGTGAAAAACATTTTTATATGCACAAAATGATAGATTGATGTTTTTGTAATTCGTAAATATGCTTTCTTCTCCGCTTAAAGAAATCAAAAACATCATTAAAAACGGAATTATCATTGATAATCCAAGTAAAATTAAGATGAAATATAAAAATGCTTTCTTCATAAAAATATTTTAAACTAAAAATGTAAATTTTTATAAAAATCGTATATACTTTTATGATGATATAAATAATATATGATACAATATTTTTACAAATTATGAATATTAAAAATATAAATAGTACAAATTTCGGAGCAAGACTCCGCTTTCAACAACAATCTGCAACGCCGCCAACAATATTAAGATATAAAATGGACGGAATTTTGTATAAATGCAAAGAACCATTCAAGAGTGCGGGAAAATTCGCCATTGCTCTGTTTTCGGTTTATAAGATAATATCAAGAATAAAAAAAATAAAGGACAGTGTTAAGTTCCCTGACTAGGGGTAATAAGTGAAAGGAAAAAATATGAGAATTAATGCAATTGGTGTAACAACATTTGGAAACAAAGCTCAAATCGTAAAAAATACTGTAGTTGGTATGACAGGATTAGCAGCAGGTGTTGCAGCAGATACTTTTGTAAAAGGTTTGTCAAAACCGGATAGTAAAGTTGAAGATTTTGTAAAAGCAAATGACGGTATGGGTGAAGAAAACATTTGTTTTGACTATAGCTCTTGTGACTAATTATGAAAATAGATAAAATTGATATTAAGAGGGGGCAGGGCTTTAGAGGCTCTGCTTCTCTTTATAAAAATATTGCAGATAAAAATTTAAAGCGTGTCAGTCAAGATAGCGGTGATTATATAAAACAATGCTATGGCATGCTCAGAAACTCCTGCAAAGAAACAGTTGAAGTGAATGTCGAGTCAGGCAGACTTATGGATATTGCAGAGTCTTGTGAGCCGGCTATTTTTATTATGAATCACACCGCAAATGCCATGCGGGATATTAAAATTGCTAAATTTTTTAATACATTATTATATCGGGAATATGTTTATAATAATAAATCTGATATTTGTCCCAGAAGCAAGGTGTTCGCAAATGAAAATGTTCTGAATTCACAGCCTGATGGCGGTGATACATACAAGTGGCTTGGAGTAGTACCTGTAAAAGCAAAATTAAAAGGAAGCAGCAGACAACACAATTCTCGTATAATATCAGAAACTGTTGAACAGTTGAGCAGCGGGAAGATAAATTTGTTTCTTTTTCCTGAAGGAGCATTTTGTGCATTTCCTTTTTTGCCGTTAAGTTGGAAATTCCAAGCCGGAGTATCGTCTATTATAAAAAAAGTGCTTGAGATAAAAGATAAAATCAAAGTTATACCATTGGGTTTTGCGCACAAAAAGGAACTTTCAGCTATTCATATAGGGGATTCGGTTGATTTTTCAAAAAAAGGTGACGAATATTCAGTCACAGAAAAATTAGGCTCAAAAGTTTTGACACATGGAGGCAGCCCTATAAAAAAAGATGAAATAGTCCCTTATATATCGGGATTTTTAGTGAAAAAACTGGAAGAAGTCAAATATAATGCAAAAGCAGATTTAGAAAACAGTAAGGGCGAGGTGTTTAATCTATGAGTTTTTTGAACAAAGTTACTGCTGTTAAATATAATGTTATGTACAATACATTATTAAAGATTAATAAGAATAACGCCAAAGCTCAACAATATAAGCAAGAAGGGTTTAAACTTTTGGAGGGCAAAGTTGACAAGCTTCCCGCCGATATAGCATTTCGTTCAAAATATATTACAAAACTTTCCTCTTGCGTAAAAGTTTTTGACAAAATCTATGTATTTATTTCTAAATCTAATTTTACAAAACCTATAGAAGAACGGTATGATGCGCTGTTGCATGAAATAGGACACTGGCTTCATTTTCAGCAAATGCCTCCAAAAGCGGAACGTCAAAAAATTTGGAACACTGTTAATAAAGACGCTGTAAAAAAAGCTGTTTCAGAACGTGCGATTCAGGATGATGACGGAAAAGAATTTGTGGCAGAAGTATTTAAGGGTTTGGTAAAAGGGAAAAAATACGATTCGGAAACAATGTACACATATTGGCTTTTAGACGGACCGGAAGTGAAGAAATAAAAACTTATCATTTGATAAGTTTTTTTAAAGGTCGGTATTACACGATAAATCGTTTTAACAAAAAAAAAGACCTACATTTCTGTAAGTTTTTTCTAAATGGTCTGTATGACACGATTCGAGGGGGAAATGTATGTGCAACTCCACGATTAATGATTTCAACAAAAAAAGACCTACATTTCTGTAAGTCTTTTCTAAATGGTCGGGATGACACGATTCGAACGTGCGACCCCTTCGTCCCAAGCGAAGTG